>WFNO01000086.1 GCA_015488555.1 Gammaproteobacteria bacterium | reverse complement strand
TGGTGGTTACATCATGGGCGGAGAGGTCGGTGGGCAAGGAGCCTGACCTGGGGCGAAAGGTTTAATCCGTACATTTTGTGTGTTATAGTAAGCCGCCCGTGAGCGGCAGCCAGCACTGGAGCGAGCACTGGAGCGAGCACTGGGACGATGACGATGGAGTCGATGGAATACAAAGTTTTCATTCAGACCAACCACAAACAATATATTGGCGCTTTGGTGGCTCAATACGCCCTCAAGCGCAATTCCCGTCATGCAGATCGATTCGATGTCCATATCATCGACATGAGGGATTATCCCTTTTTCGCCGCCAAAGAAGGCCAGTACTATCTGCGCGACGGTGCCAAGCGGGTCTGGCTCAACGACGATCTCCAATCCTTCACCCTGACCCGTTTCATGCCGCCGGAATTGATGGGTTACCAGGGCCGCGCGGTGGTGATCGATCCCGACGTCTTCGCAGTGGGTGACGTCTGGGAGTTGTTGTCCCGCGATATGGCTGGCAAGGCGATCATGTGCCGGCCCCGGTCCGGGAAGAAGGGGCGCCTCTACGGCTGTCTGGCCAGCAGCGTCATGCTGTTGGATTGCGCCAAGCTGACTCATTGGCGGGTGGAGGAACAGTTCAACGAGATGTTCGAGTTCAAGCGTGACTACATGGACTGGATCTGCCTCAAATTGGAGCCGCGCGAGACCATTGGCCTGTTCGAAAACGAATGGAACGACTTCGACCGCCTGACGCCGCAGACCAAGATGCTCCATACTACCAAGCGCAAGACGCAGCCGTGGAAGACCGGACTGCCCGTGGATTTCCGCCCGCCCGAGCGGGTGCGGGGGTTCTCTCCTCAGGGTTGGCTGCAAAGCCTGCGCCGCCACTTGTTCGGGGAGTACGGGATGTTGGGACATTACAAGCCTCATCCCGATCCCAATCAGGAGCGCTTTTTCTTCGGCCTGCTCAAGGAGTGCCTGGAAAAAGGCATCATCACGGAGGAATTGTTGCGTGAGGAAATGCGCAAGAATCATGTGCGACACGACGCCTTCGAGGTCCTGGAGCGGACGCCACCGCTGGCGGCCTGAGGCAGAAGTGATATCGCGCAGACGGATACAGAGGATGGTCTAGTGGATCATTGTGTCTTCATCCATACCAATCACAAGCAGATCGTGGGGGCCCTGGTGGCACAATACGCGCTGCGCAGGAATTCCCGGAACAACGACAAGTTCGACGTCCGCATCATTCATACGGAGGACTACCCTTTCTTGAAGGCACGCGAGGGCCAGGAATATCTGCGCGACGGAGTCAAGCGGGTCTGGCTGTACGACGACTTGCAGTCCTTCACACCCCTACGTTTCATGCCGCCGGAACTGATGGGTTACCAGGGCCGGGCGGTGGTGATCGACCCCGACATCTTCGCCGTGAGTGACGTCTGGGAACTCTTGTCCCGGGACATGCAGGGCAAGGCCATCCTGTGCCGGATGCGGGCCGGTCCCAAGGGCTTCATCGACCGTTGCCTGGCTAGCAGCGTGATGTTGCTGGATTGCGCCAAGCTGACCCACTGGCGGGTGGAGGAGCAATTCAACGAGTTGTTCGAATTCAAGCGCGATTACAGCCGCTGGATCTGTCTCAAGCTGGAGCCGCGCGAGTCCATCGGCTTCTTCGAAGACGAGTGGAACGACTTCGACCGGCTGACGCCCGCAACCAAGATGTTGCACAACACCCGCCGTCTCACGCAGCCGTGGAAGACTGGGTTGCCCATCGATTGGCGGCCGGCGGAGCGGTTCCGGCTCTTTCCGCCCCTGGGCTGGCTGATGCGGGCCCGTCGCAAGCTATTCGGTGAATACGCCTTGCTGGGTCGCTACCGTCCCCATCCCGATCCCAGGCAGGAACAATTGTTCTTTGGTCTGCTGAAGGAATGCCTGGAACAGGGCATCGTCAGCGAGGAGATGCTGCGCGAGGAGATGCGCCGCAATCACGTCCGTCACGACGCCTTCGAGGTATTGGAGAGGACGCCGCCGCTGGCCGCTTGACGGCGATATACTCGCGTTATCATGGCTGGCCAATGGTCGAGGTGGTCGGAAGATCTTTACGGCCGCCTTTCGCGGTTCTTGCTCCTGACCTATAGCGCGTTCCTGGCGGGTTTCTTTTTCGTACCAAATGCCGTCGATCTCTATAAATTCTATAGTATCGCAGTATTGCTTCCTGCCCTGATCTTGTTCTCTAGAACGTTGCCACTGTTGCGTGGTGACCGCCTGTTCTTACTGGTGTTGCTCTATCTCGTTTATATGTTGATCACCCCGGCATGGGGTGAATCGTTTCAGTGGCGCCCCTATGTCGATTATCTACGGCTAGCGCTTTATGTGCTGGCTTTTCTGGGAGCGACGGTCCTGTTGTATCACATGTGGCCTGAACGCCATGAAATTGCGTTGCGAGCGGTTTCGCTTCTGGCAGGGATTGCTGGGCTGGTTTCGCTCGCCATTTGGTTCAGTGATGCTCATCCCTCCTCGGCGCGGCTCATAGGTATTGGAATTCTGAGGAATCCCAATGCCAGTGGTTACGCGCACGCAGTATTTGGAGTCGTGAACCTAGCCTATGCAATGATTCCGAGTGGAAAGGTGTGGTTGCGGATCGGTCACCTGCTTGCGGCTGCAGTATTGTTCTGGTTCGTATTACTGACACACAGCCGAGGAGCCTTATTGGCGGGACTGGCTGGTATCATCACACTTTTCATAGGTCGTCGCGCCAGAGAAATTTTTCTGTTTGCCCTGCTGCTCGTCGTTGTCTTCATGGCTGTTCACTTCTATTTTCCACAAGTCTATTCTGCGCTGGATCGCGGTATCGGGGCCCGTCCGGATATTTGGAAAGTGGTGTGGTCCCAGATCCGGGAGGCGCCATTCTTGGGGCATGGTTATTTGGTGGACCCATCGGTATACGTGGAAGGAAGAAGAGCGAATTTTTCCTTTGCACACAATGCCTATCTTGCCACCTTGCGCGACGGAGGTATCATCGGTGGATTACTGTTGTTAGCTTTTTTGGGTGAAGGATTTCGCAGGGCATTTCAACTGGACAGAAATGCTGCCACCTCCGTCCACCTTGCATTGCTGGTGCTGGCATCGATTTGCATGTTATTCGATACCGATCGTCTTCTGACCAGGCCCCGGGAGTTGTGGTTGGTGCTGTGGCTACCTCTAGGTTTGCTCATGGCTCATAGCTCCTTGCTTCGTGTGTCAAAGGAGACAAACCATTGAGGCGCAACGATGGAGATGCGCGAGAGTCAACGATAGTGTTGGTGGCGATAACCAAACACACTGCTGAGCATGCCCAAACCCTCGGCTACTCTCAGAGCACCGGTTACCCAGTCGGGGACTCTGTCCGCTGTTCGAAATGGAGCCCGTAGCATGATCATGATGCCCGATGCTATCGTGGCGAGCGAACGATGGAATGTTTTGAGCGTAAGTTGCACCTTGTTTTTTTCTCCCTGCCCTTTGAGGCGGTATTTGATGGGCAGCCGTACATTGCCCTTGCGGAACTCCGATCGTAGCAAATAACCCAGCCTGGCGCGTTCTTGGGGGATACGCTCTTTGACTACGGCGTGAGCCGCCCAGACGATCCGATAGCCGGACTGCCTGAGCTGCCGGAAGAATTGCTTGTCCTCTCCACCGCTCAGCCCCAGTCGCTCATCGAAACGCAATCCTGTTTTTTGCAGTATGTCGAACCGTATCAGGCAGTTGCCAGTGGCGGCGAAATGGATTTCCTGCCCATTCTCATATTGACGATAGGTGCGTGGAGTAGTGAAGAAGTCGCCGGCTTTGATCCAGTCCGGAGTTGACTCCGTGTAACGAGGCAGTACAGGGCCATGAACGATGTCGGCGCAGGTTGCGGCCTGGACCAGAAGGAGCTGCATCAACCAATCCGGTTCTGGAACCTCGTCGTCATCGATGAAGGCCAAGAAGTCGGTTTCCACAGGTACATGGTCCAGGCAGGCGTTGCGTGCCTGAGAAATGCCGCGTTCTGGCACCGCAACGTAGATCAAATGTAAATTGTGATCCCGGATGAAGGAAGAACAGAGCCTTTCCACTTTGGAATCGGCGTCATTGTCGGCGACGACGACGGTGAGACGGGTTTCGATCTGTGGGGGTAGAGTTTGGTCTGCCAGTCTTTTCAGGAGCTTGCTCAGCTCATGCGTTCTGCGATAGGTGCATATGCAGACCGCGACGTGCACGGGATGCCTCGTCTTGACATCATGCATCGGATCTCCCCCTCGCCGGAAAACCGAATAGTCCGCAAACCACTTCGACTGCCTGCTCCAGGTCGACCATCGGAGCAATTTGAGACGCGGAGTCGCATTCCTCTCCCAACCACGCGGCCCGCCTTTCGCGAATCAGCCGTTCATGCATGCGGCCCACATCACGGGCCATGCGCCTGGGTCCCAGGGCCATGGCCAGGCGGTGGGAGAGGGGGCGGAAGCGGTAGTTGTAGGCATAGCACCACCACGGGCGTTTGCCGGCGCGGCCCGGGCGCCGGGCGTGGGGGCCGTCGGTGAGGTCGAAGATGTACACGGGCTTACCGGTGGCGCAAGCCTCGGCGAGCATGGAGATGCTGTCACCGGTGACGATGAAGGCCTCGGCGCAGGCCAGATAGGCGAAATAGGGATTGTCCGCAGCGCCGGGTTGCCAGCGGTGGAAATGGTGTGGGACCCGGATCTCCCGTTCCAGGAGGGCGGCCGCCTGCGGTGGGGTGCGGGCGCTGGTGGTGACGAGCAGGCTGCCCCCCATGCGGCGGGCCATGGTCTCCGCCTGGCGTGCCAGTTCGCCGGCCTTGGCAGGATCCAGGGTATAGGGACCGCTGTTGCCGCCCACGAGCAGGGCGATGCGCGGCCGCGGCAGTGAGGCCAGCAGGGGCTCCCAGCGGGAGGCCTCCGCTTCCAGCCGTTCCCGCTGCACCCGGTGCAGGGGCAAGGTGTTGTGCAGGATGTTGTCGGCCTGGGGCAGGCGATACTGCGGCGTGGTGACGATGAGATCGAAGCGTGACGGCCGGGCCCAGGGGCGTCCCAGATGCACCAGGCGCACGGGGTGATCCGCTTGCCGCTGGATCCAGCGGGCCACCGGTTCGTTGCGCCGCCCTGCGGTGATGACCAGGTCCGGCCAGGGGGGATGCAGGGGAGAGGAGCGGCGCCGGTCGATACCGGCCAGATTGGGGCCCAGCAGCAGATTGCTCAGCAATTCCGTCCGCCGGTAGCGCAGGCGCTTGATCTCGAAGGGCCAGCCCAGGGTTTCGCTCAGCGCTTCGCCCAGCGCCAGCACCTGGTTGTTGTCACCGGCCTTGTGGCCCATGAGCAACCACACACGGGGTGCAGGAGGTGTGGCGACTGTGGTTGGAGTTGCCGCCATCTCTTCAGCGAATCACGCCCTGGCGGTAGAGCCGCCACATCAGTCCCCAGATGAAGATCAGCGGCCAGCGCCGCAGGCGCGGCGTGATCTCGATGGCCACGCCCGTGTGTCGTTCCAGCTTCCAGACCAGGTAGTCCAGGCCGCCCTCGAAAGTGAAGAAGGCCTTCAGCAGCCGCATCACCGAGAGGGATTTGCCCTGTATGGTGCGCAGCCGCCAGGCCATGCGCGCCCATTGCCGCTGGCGGGGAGAGAGGTCGGCCTGGTAACAGACGCCTCCTGCAGGGGAGAGCTGGGGATGATGCGCCAGGGCCAGGGGGGTGACGGTCCGGTAATAGGCTTCGTGGTGCCGGAAGAGTTCGTCCGCCCGCTCCGTGCGTTCGGCACGCAATTCGGCTCCATAGGTCAGGCGCAGACCCTGGCGCCAGACATCGGCCACGGTGAAGGCGGCGGGCAGGCAGGGGAGCACCTTGCGGCAGAAGGTGCGAATGGCCTGCGCCTGTTGCCGGTGAATGAATCCGGCCGCCGGTTCGTCGCGGGCGTACAGCAAGGCCATGGGTTGGGCGAAGCGAGCCCAGAAATAGGGATGGAAGCAGCCGGGTGCCACATGGCGTTGCAGTTGCTTCTCCGAGACCACGGCGTACTTACAGCGCAGGGTTCTTCCATCCAGCTCCATCTCCAGGTAGAAGACGTTGGGGGGCAGGAGGGCGTTGGCCAGGGCCTGCGCGGTGTTCGAACTGGCCGGGCGATAGGCGGACACCACCACATACAGATCCACCAGGCCGTCGAAGGGATCACCGCCGCGCAGGCAGGAGCCGTAATAGAGGATGGCCGTCAGATGCTCGCCGTAGCGCCGCTGCAGGTGGTGGCTCAGGGCCTGCAAGGCCGGTGGCGGCTCCACGCGACTGAAACGGCGGCACTGTTCCACCAATGCGCTTCCCGGCTCGTTCATCACACGTCCGTGCATGGTTCAGAATCTGAGAAAGGCCAGTGGTGGAGTATGCGCCACCTGCAAGAGTCCCCGATCCGGACTTATGGGATAGAGTTCGCCGTCGATGGTGAAGGTGCCGTCCAGCCGTAAGGTGAGCTGGTCGAGTTTGCCGCTCCAGTAACCGTTCTCCGGTATCGCATGGCGGCCGGCCCGCCCCCAGAGGAGCGGTGGAATGAGTCGCAGGGGGCGGTGCGGGGGAGCACCGACGGCAGAATAATAGAGTCCTTGCCCGCCGGGTGAGGCGCCCCAATAGGGGCGCAGGCCGAGGAACAGGCGTTCCAGGGTGCTGGCGAGCAGAATGAAATATTCTTCCCTTTCGTCCAAGGCCGGCAGTGCGGGGGTCGTATTCACCGCGACGGGAACGGGAGTCACATAACGGCCATCCCCGCGCAACAGGGCGACGAGGATGCGCAACAGGCACAGTCCCGGGCCGATGCCGCCACCCAACCCCCGGCGCAAGACCTTGCGGTGGCAGTACTCGATCCCATTGATGATGGCTCCGGTCCCGAAGAACAGTCCGAAGCGCGGTGCCTCGGTGCCGGCCTGGATGCGCAGAACGGACCGTTTCACCAGGCCCACGGAGGGATCGGGGTGCCGGGACCAGGCCAGGAGCCGCTCCAGGGCGCGTTGCAGAGGGCCTCGCATACCGGCGTCGGCGGCCGTCATGTTGGTGGTGCCACCCGGCAGCAAGGCCAGGAGCGGAAATCTGGGAAAGGGGCGTTCGTTGAACAAGACGGTGAGCACGGCGGCCACGGTGCCGTCGCCGCCGTTGACGGCCAGCACCTGTGGGGGTTTTTCCGCCAGCGCCCGCAAGGCCTGGCGGATCTCCGCCGGGGTGGTGGCCGTCACCACCATCGTTTCCGGGTAGCGCCGTGCGAGCCGCAGGAGCCGGTCCGCGGCCTTGCGGTTGCGGCCGCTGGCGGGATTGAGGAGCAGGGCCAGCCGTACCGGCCGGTGAGGAGACAGTTCCGCCGCCGTCCAGGGATGTGGCAAGGAATCTGGCAGGGGATCCGGTAGGGGATCCGGTAGGGGAACTGGCAAGGGACCCGGACGGCTGGTGGCGGATGCTTCGGATGACATGGAAGGAACGAGACGATGGTCTGACCGTAGGCGGCATGATACCATGTCGCGGCGCGTACCCGCCTCCACCCGAACCGCTGCAGGCCGAATTTCCGCAAGATCCATGGCTTCGTCCACCGCTCCGGCATATTGCTTCGCACATCTCGCCGATCCCCACTTGACGACACTGGAGGGCGTGCGCTGGCGCGAGTTGCTGAACAAACGCCTGCTGGGCTATCTCTCCTGGCGCCGGCGCCGGCGCGCCGAACATCGCGGTGAGGTGCTGGCGGCCCTGGTGGAAGATCTGCATCGTTTCCGGCCCGGGCAGATCCTGGTGGCCGGGGATCTTACCCACGTAGGTTTGCCGGCCGAGTTCCGGGAGGCCGCAGCCTGGCTGCGGCGGCTCGGTCCGCCCGGGCGGGTCTTCCTGGTACCCGGCAATCACGAACGGTACGTGGCGGCGCCCTGGCGCGAGACCTTCGACTACTGGCGCGAGTATTTGGACGGCGGGGAAGACGAGACCGTGTTCCCCATCCAACGCCGCGCAGGGGAGGTGGTCTTCTTCGGCGTCTCCAGTGCCATACCGACGCCCCCTTTTCTGGCCACCGGCCGGGTGGGCACCCAGCAATTGGCCCGGCTCGAAGTCCTGTTGCGGGAGGCGGGTGCGGCCGGTCTGGTGCGCGTCCTGTTGATCCATCACCCGCCGCTGGCCCGTACCGTGGGGCCGCGCAAGCGCCTGGTGGATGCCGAACCGTTGTGCCGGGTGTTGCGGAAGACCGGCGTGGAACTGGTCCTGCACGGCCATACCCATCGCAATACCTGCGGCCATCTGGAGACCGCCGCGGGCCGGGTGCCGGTGCTCGGGGCCGCCTCCGCTTCGGCCTTGGGACACGATCCCGAACGCCACGCCTGTTACCATCTCTTCCGTGTGCTGCGCGAGGGGGAAGCACGCCAGTTGGAGGTCACCGTGCGGGCCTACGACGCCGGCCGGCGGGCCTTCGCCGAACGGGACCGTTACCGCCTGTGGCTACCGGATCCGTTGTAGCAGGAACAAGCCGGTGACGGCCGCGGCCAGGGGAGGCAAGGCGGCCATCAGGGCGGCGCTGGTGCCCGTCAGGAGCGCGATGTTGCCCAGCAGCTGATCGGCCAATACATAGAGCAGTCCGGCGATGACACCCAGGACCACACGCAGGCCGAAACTGGCGGAGCGCAGAGAGCCGAAGGCGAAGGGCATGGCGAGCAACATCAGGGCGGCGATGCTCACCGGCGTCATGAGCTTGTGCCAGAAGAGGATCTCGAAGCGCTGGGTGTTCTCGCCCGCGGCACGCAGATAGGCGATGTACTGGTAGAGATTGGAGGGGGCCAGACTCCGGGCCGGAAGCTCGAAGCGGCCGAATTCGGTGAGCGCGGGCAAGGGGCGCCAGGCGAGCGTCTGCCGCTGCAGGGTCTCCAGCGGCGTTCCGGCGGCGAAGCGCTTGATCACCACGTCCTTGAGCAGCCATTGCCGGGTGGTTTCCATCTCCGCCTTGCGGGCGTAGAGATAGCTGCGCAGCCGGCCGTCGGCATCGAATTCGAACAGGCGGATGTCGCTGGGAACGCGGCCCAGATGGAGGCGGTGGATGTTGAGAAAGCGCGCGCCGTCCCGCGTCCAATATCCTTCCTCACCGAGGATGTCACTGCCCCGCGAGACGGCCAGGGCCCGGCCGCGTTCGGCCTCCTGAGCCGCCGGTGGGGCGAGCCACTCGCCGGTGATCGCGGTCACCAGCAACAACAGCAAGGCGGTCTTCAGCACTGCTGCGGCGATCCGTTGCAGCGACAGGCCGCAGGCCCGCATGGCCGTCAGTTCGCTGTTGCGGTTGAGAATGCCCAGGCCGACGATGGTGCCCAGCAGGGCGGCGATGGGCATGAGTTCCACAGCGCGTGCGGGCAGGCTCAGGGAGACGTAGCGGAAGGCATCCCCGGTTTGGAAATCCCCCTTGCCCACGTCGTCCAGTTGCTGCACCAGGTCGATGAAACTGAAGACGGCCAGCAGCACCAGCAGCACCAGCATGCTGTTTCTGAGTATGGCCAGGGAGATGTAGCGGTCCAGCAGTTTCACGAGGCCGTGGTGCCCGATGACGGGATGGCGGTTTCCGGCCTGCGGCCGGTTCGGCGCAGCCGGACGTAGGGTTGCAGGAGCAGGGCAAGGAGCAGCAATGCTGGGATCACGTGGGCCCACCAGAGGCCGGGCAGAGGGGCGACCTTGCCTTGATCCAGCCAGGTCTTGGCCAGGGTGAGCAGATTGTAATACAAGGCGTAGACCAGCAAGGCGGCGAAGAGGCGCGCGAAACGACCATGGCGGGGACGGCTGCGGCTCAGAGGCACCGCCAGCAGGCCCAGGATCAGGGTGGCCACGGGCATGGACAGGCGCCACTGGTATTCCGCCAGGTCTCCACTGTGCTCGGATTGGGCGAGTCGTGCCAGCGGCAAGGCCTTGCGTTTGTAGCCGACCCCTTCGTGCGCGAAGCCCTCCAGCGGCAGTGTCAGGGTCTTGAAGCGCAAGGTGAGGTCCTGTTGCGTGCCGTCCGCCAGGCTGTATCCGAAGCCGTCCAGGAAGACCATTGCGGGTTGTCCGGCCTCGGTGCGGGACAGATAGGCCTGCCGCGCGCGGATGATCTGGGTGCTGTCGCGAGCGGGCGTGCTGCGGAAGAAGACGTCGTGCAGGCGGTTTTCATCACGATCGACGCGGGCAGCGAACAATACGTAGTCCGTGTTGCCCAGGCGATAGAACCGCCCCCCTTCCAGTTTGTCGAGGTCCAGCTCCGCCAGTGAGCGGGCCTCGGTCTCATAGATGGTATGGTAGGCCCAGGGGCGTACGTGGAGCGTCAGAGCCGCCACCAGGATGGCCACGCCCAGGGCCAGTATGGCGGTGGTCTTGAGCACCTGGAATTCACTGAAACCACTGGCAGCGAGTGCCGTCATCTCGCTGTCGTGGTAAAGGCGGCCCAGGCCGATGATGACGGCCAGATAGAAGGCGGTGGGCAGCAGTGCCTCCAGGCCGATGAGGGTCTTGAGGGCCGTCAATTGAAGTACCGCCCGCCCGCTGAGCAGGCCGTGGGCCGCATCCGCCAGATAGGCCGCGGAACTGAAGCTAGCGAAAATCACCACCAGCACCAGACAGACCAGGGCCATGGGCCGGAGGATTTCCAGGAAGATGTAGCGGCGGATGATCAAGGCCGGCGGTCGAGGATACGGAATGCGAGATCACACCAAAAACGACGAATCCACGAATTGGACGAGATTCGGTTCCTTTCGGTCAAAAGCGGTAACGCTAGTGTGGCTCAACGCATGAGCGATCATAGCTGGGTGCACGAAATTTGTATAGTACCGTGAGAGATGGAATCATAGGGTAACGAGACAACGCTTGATGTTTCTTACGCCCACCCCTAAATGCAGGGCTAGAGTCGTAGGCATGATGCTATCGAGTCGAATTTCCTGCTACCGGCCATGCAGTGGTAAGGGCACGAGGTATGCGCGTTCAATTTGAGGGTGGGCCAATGAATCAACACTTGCCGGATAGGTGCCAGGGGGCTCATGGAACATGCATGACGGGGATGTGGTGATGATGAAAGCAATGGAGAAGATATCGAGACAAGGGGTATTTGCCCTGCTGCTGGCAGCGATCGTCTGGCACCCTTCCGCGGAAGGTGCATTGCCATGGTTCGAGGATCGAGAAAGGCCTTCCCTGGCGCCCATGCTCAAGGAAGTGCTGCCCGGGGTGGTCAACATCTCCACGGTCTCCCGGGTGCAGATCCGACAGAACCCGCTCTTCAGCGACCCCTTCTTCCGCCGTTTCTTCAATCTCCCGGAGATCCCACGGGAACGGGAACGCCAGTCCCTGGGTTCCGGCGTGATCATGGATGCGGACGAGGGCTACGTGCTCACCAACAATCATGTCATCGAACATGCCGACGAGATCACCGTGACCCTGCGTGACGGGCGCAGTTTCAGGGCCGAGGTGGTGGGTACCGATCCCGAGGCCGATCTCGCGGTGCTGCGCATCGAGGCGGAGAATCTGCATGCCGTGCCTCTGGGGGACTCCGATGCCCTGGAGGTGGGCGACTTCGTCGTGGCCATCGGCAATCCCTTCGGTTTGGGACAGACCGTGACCTCGGGTATCGTCAGCGCCCTGGGGCGCAGCGGTCTGGGCATCGAAGGGTACGAAGACTTCATCCAGACCGATGCCTCCATCAATCCCGGCAATTCCGGCGGCGCCCTGGTGGACCTGGACGGCCGCCTGGTGGGCATCAACACCGCCATCGTCGCTCCCAGCGGCGGTAACGTGGGCATCGGCTTCGCCATCCCCGTGAACATGGCCCGCCAGATCATGGAACAGCTCATCGAATACGGCGAAGTACGCCGCGGCCAGCTGGGCGTGTTGATCCAAGACGTGACCCCGGAACTGGCTGAGGCATTGGACCTGGAGACGCATCAGGGGGCCGTGGTGGCCCAGGTCATGGAAGATTCCCCGGCGGCACGCGCCGGCCTGCGCGTGGGGGACGTGATCGTGGCCGTCAACGGAGAGCCGGTGAAGAACGCCGCCCAGTTGCGTAACCGCATAGGCCTGCTGCGGGTGGGTTCCCGGGTCACGCTGGATGTCATCCGCGACGGCCGGCGCAAGACGGTGCGCGCGGTCATCGAGGAGCCGCGCCGCGAGCGTGTGGACGCGGGACGCATCACCAAGTTGCTGGCCGGGGCCGAACTGGGGCCCGTCACGCCGGATCACCCCCTGGCCGGACGCGTGGAGGGACTGGAGGTGCTGGACGTGGAGCGCGGTAGCCGGGCCTGGCGGGCAGGCCTGCGCCGTGGTGACGTGATCGTCTCCGTCAATCGCATGCGGGTGAAGACCCTGGCGGATTTGAAACGCGCCGTACAGGCGCGGCGGGATGGCTTGTTGCTCAACATCCGCCGCGGCGAAGGCGCCTTGTTCATCGTGATCAGATGACAGAGGGCGGAGGACGGAGGATGGAGCATGAGATGGGGACGGAGGGAGGAGTGGGCGCTGGCGGGCTGCGGTACATCCGCTGGTTCAAGGACCTGAGCCTGGAAGACATACCCCTGGTGGGCGGCAAGAACGCCTCGCTGGGCGAGATGTACCGGGAACTCACGCCTCAGGGCGTGAAGGTGCCCAACGGTTTCGCCGTCACCGCCGAGGCCTACTGCCACGTCCTGGACGAAGCCGCTGCCTGGCCGGCCCTGCACGAGGCCCTGGACGACCTCAATCCCGACGATGTGGCGGATCTGGCGGCACGCGCCGCCCGTGCCCGTGAAATCGTCTACGGCGCAGGTTTGCCCGCCGACCTCAAGGGTGAGATCCTCGCCGCCTATCAGGACTTGGTGGCGGAGTACGGTCCGGAATTGAGCGTGGCCGTACGCAGCTCCGCCACCGCCGAGGACCTACCCACCGCCAGCTTTGCCGGCCAGCAGGAGACCTATCTCAACGTGCGCGGCGGCGAGGCCTTACTGGATGCCTGCCGGCGTTGTTTCGCCAGCCTGTTCACGGACCGGGCCATCCACTACCGCATCGACAGGGGCTTCGACCATTTCAAGGTCGCGCTCTCCATCGGGGTCATGAAGATGGTGCGTTCCGATTTGGCTGCGTCCGGGGTGATGTTTTCCCTGGACACCGAGAGCGGCTTCCGCGACGTGGTGTTCATCACCGCCGCCTATGGACTGGGCGAGAACGTGGTGCAGGGTGCGGTGGATCCGGACGAGTTCTACGTCCACAAACCCACTTTCGAGCAGGGCTACCGGGCGGTGCTGCGGCGCAAACTGGGTTCCAAGAAGATCAAGATGGTCTATGCCCCGGCGCGTATTCGCGAGGCGGTGCGCAACGTGCCCACCTCCCCCGAGGAGCGGGACCGCTACTGCATCGACGACGAAGACGTGCTGAAACTCGCCGACTATGCCATCAAACTGGAGCGGCACTACAGTGAGAAGGCGGGTGAGCATCGGCCCCTGGACATGGAATGGGCCAAGGACGGCCTCGACGGCGAACTCTATCTGGTACAGGCCCGGCCCGAGACCGTCGCTTCCCAGAAGAAGGCGGCGGTGCTCGAGGAATACCGGCTCGAGGGTTCGCCGCCTGCACCGTTGGTCACGGGGCGGGCCGTGGGCATGCGCATCGCCGGCGGCCAGGTGCACGTCATCGGGGGGGTGGACCGCCTGCCCGATTTTCGGCCCGGCGAGGTGCTGGTGGCCGATACCACCACCCCCGACTGGGAGCCGGTGATGAAGACCGCTGCCGCCATCGTCACCAACCGGGGCGGGCGCACCTGTCACGCGGCCATCGTCGCCCGCGAGCTGGGTATTCCCGCCGTGGTGGGGACGGGCAACGCCACCACGGTGCTGGAGAGCGGGCAGACGGTGACCGTGTCCTGTGCCGAGGGCGACACCGGCTATGTCTATCCTGGCGAGGTGCCCTTCGCGGTGGAACGCACCGACCTCAGCAGCCTGCCGCGCCCGGCCACCCGCATCATGATCAACCTGGGCAATCCCGAGGTGGCCTTCGCCACCTCTTTCCTGCCCAACGACGGCGTGGGGCTGGCACGCATGGAGTTCATTATCAACGAGTACATCAAGGCCCATCCCATGGCTCTGCTCCATCCCGACCGGGTGCAGGACGCATGGGAGCGGGCACAGCTCGAAAGTCTCACCCGCCACTATGCGGAACCGGCGGAGTATTTCGTGCAGCGTCTCGCCGAGGGGGTGGGTACCATCGCGGCCGCCTTCTATCCCAAGCCGGTGGTGGTGCGCCTGTCCGATTTCAAGAGCAACGAGTATGCCTCGCTGCTGGGCGGGCGCTGGTTCGAACCGCGTGAGGAAAACCCCATGCTGGGCTTTCGTGGCGCGGCGCGTTATGTCCATCCCGACTATGCCGAGGGTTTCGCCCTGGAGTGTGCCGCCATGAAACGGGTGCGCGAGGACATGGGACTCACCAACGTGCGCCTCATGGTGCCCTTCTGCCGGCGTGTGGAAGAAGGCGAGCGCGTCCTGGCGGCGCTCGCCGAACATGGCCTGGAGCGCGGCAGGCACGACCTGGAGATCTATGTCATGTGCGAGATCCCCAACAACGTGGTCCAGATCGATGCCTTCGCCAGGCTCTTCGACGGCTTCTCCATCGGCTCCAACGACCTCACCCAACTGGTATTGGGCGTGGATCGCGATTCCGAGATGGTGGCCGACGCCTTCGACGAGCGCGACCCCGGCGTCAAGGAGATGCTCCGCCTCGCCGTGGAGGGGGCGCGCCGCAACCGCCGCCACTCCGGCATCTGCGGCCAGGCGCCTTCCGATTATCCGGAACTGGCCGAGTACCTGGTGGAGTTAGGCATCGACTCCATGAGCCTCAACCCGGATACCGTGATCCGCACCACGCGCCACGTGTTGGAGGTGGAACGGCGCTTGGGCAGGAGCCCTTCCGCAACGGAATAGATCGATTCATGGATGTCAGTCCTCGCCCAGCCACCGGCGCCATTCCCGGAACAGGGCCGGGCTCGAGGCGGCGGCCACCGAACGGGGGGTGAGCGTGGGGCGGAAGACGTCCTCCCCTTCCAGGGTGGCGGCCCGGCCACCGGCCTCGGCCAGGATGAGGCTGCCGGCGGCGTAGTCCCAGAGCCGCTGGCGCCCGTGCAAATAGAGCTGGCACCGCCCCAGCGCCAGCCAGCACCAATCCAGGGCCACGGCTCCGAAACTGCGCTGGGAGCGATAAGGGGGATGGGTGGCGAGGCGCGTGGCCAGAGCCACGGGCAGTCGCTTGAAGTCCACCAGGGCCAGGGCGTCGGCCAGATGCGAGGGAGCAGGCACGGCCTCCAGGGGCTGGCCGTTGCACCAGGCGCCCAGGCCCTGCGCGGCCGTGAAACATTCCCGGCGCACCGGATCGTAGACCACGCCCGCCGCCACCCGGCCCTCCCGCAACAGGGCCACGGAGACGGCGTAGTAGGGAAGCCCGGCGCAGTAGTTGCTGGTACCATCCAGGGGATCGATGCACCACAGATCGCGCTCGCCCGCCTCCAGGGCACGGAGTTGCGCGGCCGGCGCCATCTCTTCTCCGAGCAGGATGCTCCGGGGCCAACGCTCCTGCAGGGCCCGGCCCAGATCCGCCTGGATCAGATGGTCGGCGCGGGTGACCAGACTGCCGTCGGCCTTGCGCCTGGCCGGACGGGGCTGTGCCGGTGGAGACAGATGGCGATGGGCGATTTCGCGCACCAGGTCGGCGAGGTCTTGCAGCGATTCGGGAGTCATGATGGTCCCGCTGATTGTCGCACAAATCGAGAGCAGAAGGATCCTGCGATGGTAGCAGCCATGGATCATCGATTTCCCGTCCGATGGCTGGTGGCCGGCCGTTTTTTTTCCTGCCGTGAAGAGGGGCGGGGGCGGCTGCCCGCGGGAGGTTTGGGTTCATGCGACACTCGGGTAGACTGCAATACTTCACGCGTGAAGGGAGGTGCCCATGACGGACCGATCGCAATCCTTCGAAGACGAAGATCCGGTGGAGATTCCCGAACCCGCCCATCCCCATCTGCGGCGCGAACCACTGCCGTGGCAGACACCCAAGCCCGTAGAGGACGACGCCGAGGCCTGGAGCCGGGTACAGACCATCCTGCTCAGTCCGGGTTACCGGCAGGCGGATGAAGACCTCGATTTCCTGCAGCAATACGAGACCCGCGGCATTCGGCTGCAACTCGATTATTTCAAGCCGGAATTGCTGCTGCAGAAGCATGGCATCGAGCACACCATCGTGGTGTTCGGCAGCACGCGCATCGTGGAGCCCGATGCCGCGCGGCGCCGGGTGGCGGCCTTGCGTGCCGCGCTGGAGGAAAAGCCGGGAGATCCCGAATTGTCGAAGCGCCTGGCGGTGGCCGAGCGCATCGAGGCCAAGAGCCGGTATTACGAAGTGGCACGCGAGTTCGGGCGCCTGGTGGGTTCCGCCAAGGAGGGACCCTGTGGCTGTCAGGTGGTGATGATGACCGGCGGCGGCCCTGGCATGATGGAGGCGGCCAACCGCGGGGCCTTCGACGTGGGCGCGAAATCGGTGGGACTCAACATCACCCTGCCCCACGAGCAATATCCCAACCCCTATATCACGCCGGAGCTGTGTTTCCGCTTCCACTATTTCGGCTTGCGCAAGCTGCATTTCCTGCTGCGCGCCCGCGCCCTGGTGGCCTTTCCCGGCGGCTATGGTACTTTCGACGAGCTGTTCGAGACCTTGACCCTGATTCAGACGCGCAAGATCCAGCCCCTACCCGTGATCCTGGTGGGGGAAGCGTTCTGGCGCCGCGCCTTCGACGTGGATTTCCTGGTGGACGAAGGCGTGATCGACGAGGAGGACCGGGACCTGTTCTGGTATGCCGAGACCGCCGATGAGATCTGGCAGGGCATTCTCGACTGGTACGAAGCGGCCGGCTGCCCCATCGATGGGATCGGCGGGGGCGGGCGCGATCAGTGAAAATCGGTCACACGGAACGTTCCGGTGGTACCGGAATTGCGGTACAGTGGGCAGGGGCGACGAGGAGAACACCATGACCCGGCAGGACCATTCCCAGGAAGAAAAACTCATCCACGGCTACAACCGCATGATGGCGCGGGTCAAGACCGCGCTGGAGCAGATGGGCGAGAAGGCCGGCCCGCGCCTGCGCGAAGCCATCGAACACGCCAAGGAAAAGGCCGTGGAGCTGGAAGAACTGACCGAGGAGGAGGCCCAGCGCATCGGGGAATACCTGCGCCGCGACATCGAGGCCGCCGCCAACTACCTGGCCAGCGAGGAAGTGCAGGAACTCCGGGATTGGTTCCGCATCGATGTGGAACTCATCGAACGCCAGTTGCTGGACATGTTCCTGAGCGTGGCCGACCAGACCAAGCTGGACATGCTCAAGTTCCAGGAACAACTGGAAGAGGCCAGCGAGTACCACACGGGTGAGATCACCGGCCCCGGCGCCCTGGCCTGTCTCGATTGCGGCGAGATCCTGCACTTTCACCGCACCAGCCGCATCCCTCCCTGTCCCAAGTGTCACGGCACGGTGTTCACCCGCGACTTGGAGAGCGAGCCCCGGTCTTCCTGAGCACTTGGCCTCTCGAAGCCCCGATCTCATGGGGACCTTTCAGCAACAGCACCTGGCCTTGCCAGCGCAGATGGTCCGGTACGGCCAAGGGCCTTTGTTGCAGGCGCTGCGGCAGCATGTCCAGATCCCGTTCCAGACGCCGCATGGGTTCGTCGAATTCCACGCTGGTGGCGGGCAGGGTGAAAAAACCGATGCGCCGTGCTTCCAGCAGTGCCACGGTGCCGATCCACAATGGGATTTTGCCGGGCGCTAGCTCGACGTCGGCCGGCCACAGGCGCAACACCAGCTGGCGGGTCTCCGTCAGCGGCTGGACCAGCAACAGGCTTTCGTGGTGGCCCTCGTGGAGCTGGGGCAGTACCGGCAGTTCGTGCAAGGGAGTGTCCGGCAGCAGCCAGTAGAGGGCGGAGGCGAAAGTGAGGGGAGGAGGGGCGCGCCAGCCCCGGTCCCGGAGCCGGACCTGTATTGCCTCGATTTGTCCCGCCCACTGTACGTTCAGGGGTTGTTCGAAATCACCACCCAGATCGATGCGATAGGCGGGCAATTCGCGCCAGCCTTCACGCCACCAGGCGGCCAGCGGCAGGGTCTGAACGGTGGTTTGCAAAGTATGGCGGCGCAGGGCCTCTTCATGGGAGAAGACCGTGTGCCAGCCGCTGGCCGCGGCCAGAGTCAGGAGGAGGGTGAGCGGCAGGTGGGGGATGGCACGGCGAACTTTCAGATGGCGGTGGTAGGCGATGCCCAGCAGGATGACCCAGGCACCGCCCAGTCCCAAGTCACCCAAGAGATCGGATAGGCGGATGGCTCCCAGATAGAGCCGCGCCAGCGCGATGGCGCATACCAGCAGCACCGCCCAGGCATAGGGCAGCCAGCGTCGCTGAGGTTGCAGCTCCTGGGCGAGAAACACGCCCAGGAAGCCGTAGACGATGACGCTCTGCACCATGGGTTCATGAGGGATCTCGCCGTTCAGGCTGCCGATGCGCTGCAGGAACAGGAATTCGACGGCGGTGAAAGCCAGGGCCGCCAGCCAGTAGCGCATCTCCCGCCAGCGCCGCTGCCAGGCGATCAGGGCCAGGGTGACCGCGGTCACGCTGGAGATGACGACGGCATCACCCAGTTGAGAGAGAAAGACCATGAGGTGGTCTCCCCAGGGGGTGCGCAGGGCGCTGAACAGATGGAGCACGTTCTCGTCGATGCGTTTCAATTGCTCGTAGAGCCCGGCGTAGATGGTCAAGGCGAGCACCAGCCAGGCACCGCCCAGCAGCAGCAAGGCGAAGACCAGCAGTGCTTGCGGCGGCGGGATCTCGGGGTTCAGCAGGGCGTTGGTGAGGCGGCCCAGCAGGGGATGGGTCCGCCCCCAGGCGAGCAGCCGTGCGGCCAGGGCCGCGGCGCGAGGGGTCAGGGCACGATAGAGGCGCCTTACCAGCCAGAAGGCCAGCCACAGGACCAGCAGCAAGCCCACCAGCAAGAGTGCCAGGCGGCCAGCCACCTGTCCGGCCAGGGCCAGGGAGGAACCGAAGGCCACGCCAGGCAACAGATAGGCCGGCGCCCAGAGCAGGGCGGAGGTCACGTTGACCAGGGTGAAACGTAGCGGCTTCATGCCCATCATGCCGGCCACGGCCGGAATGATGGGGCGTACGGGCCCCACGAAGCGTCCCAGGATGATGCTCATGTTGCCGTGCCGGTGGAAGAAGGTCTCACCCCGTTCCAGCCAGTCCGCATGCTGGGAGAACGGCCATTTGCTCCTCAGGCGGTCTCGGTAGTACCAGCCCAGCCAGAAACTCAGGCCGTCCCCGGCCACCGCCCCTGCCACGGCCCAGGCCATGGTGGGCCACAATTCCAGGCTGCCCGTGCCCACCAGGGCACCGGCGGCAAACATCAAGGTGGCACCGGGGATCAGCAGGCCCACCAGCACCAGCGACTCGGTGAAGGCCACCATGAAGACCATCAACCCCGCCACTTCGGGGTTCGATGCGATCCAGGTCGCGGCCTTGTCGAAGAGTTCCATCATGTGTATCGGGGCCTTCGTAGAGAAGGGGCGGACGGGCTCCGGTGGAAGAGTTGTCGGCTGTCTGCGGAGGAATCATATACCACCGGACTTTCCTTCGGGTATGCCGACTTGATTCCGGCCGCCGATGAGAGTAGATGAGAGTAGGAGTGGCAGGAAAGACCTGCACAGGAGAACGACATGGAACTTGCAGACACGAAGCTCGAGGCCGGACACGGACCTCTGGATGCCCGCACCCTACGTCTCATCGATGCCTACTGGCGTGCGGCCAACTATCTCTCAGTGGGGCAGATCTATCTCTATGACAATCCCCTGCTCAAGGAACCCCTGCGCCTGGAACACATCAAGCCGCGCCTGCTGGGACATTGGGGCACCACCCCGGGGTTGAATTTCATCTATGCGCATCTCAACCGCCTCATCAAGGTCCACGACCTCGACATGATCCTCGTCACCGGTCCCGGCCACGGTGGTCCGGCGCTGGTGGCCAACACCTGGCTGGAAGGGACCTACTCCGAGTTCTATCCCAACGTGTCCCGAGACGCGGAGGGCATGAAGCGGCTCTTCAAGCAATTCTCCTTTCCCGGCGGCGTACCCAGCCATGCGGCGCCCGAGACCCCCGGGTCCATCCACGAGGGCGGCGAGCTGGGTTATGCCTTGGCCCATGCCTATGGCGCCGCTTTCGACAATCCCGATCTCATCGTCGCCTGTGTGGTGGGGGACGGTGAGGCCGAGACCGGGCCGTTGGCCACGGCCTGGCATTCCAACAAATTCCTCAATCCGGCTCGCGACGGTGCAGTGCTTCCCATTCTGCACCTCAACGGTTACAAGATCGCCAACCCCACGGTCCTGGCGCGCATGCCCCGCGAGGACCTGGAGCGCCTGTTGTTGGGCTATGGCCACCATCCCATCTTCGTGGAAGGAGACGACCCCGAGCGGATGCACCAGCGCATGGCCGCTGCCCTGGAGCAGGTGCTGGAACGGATCCACGACATCCAGCACGCCGCGCGCGTGGGAGGAGACGTTTCCCTGCCCCGCTGGCCCATGATCGTGCTACGTACCCCCAAGGGCTGGACCGGCCCCCGGGAGGTGGATGGCAAGAAAGTAGAGGGGTTTTGGCGCTCTCACCAGGTCCCCTTGGCGGACTTTGCCGAGCAGCCCCAACACGTGCGGCTACTGGAGCAATGGATGAAGCGCTACCGGCCGGAGGAACTCTTCGACGAACATGGCGTGCCGCGCCCAGAATTCCAGGATTTGATTCCACAGGGGCGGCGGCGTATGGGGGCCAATCCGCACGCCAACGGCGGGCTGCTGCTACGCGACCTCAAGATGCCTGATTTTCGTGACTATGCCCTGGAGGTGCCGGAACCGGGCCGTAGGCTGGGCGAGGCCACGCGCGTCATGGGGCGGTTGTTGCGCGATGTGATGAAACTCAACGCAGAACATCGCAATTTCCGTGTCATGGGTCCGGACGAGACGGCCTCCAATCGGCTGGATGCCTTGTTCGAGGTGACCGGCCGTACCTGGCTGGCGGATACGGTGCCCGAGGATGAACACCTGTCGCCGGAGGGACGGGTGATGGAGATCCTCAGCGAGCACACCTGCCAGGGTTGGCTGGAGGGTTATCTGCTCACCGGGCGCCATGGCTTGTTTTCCTGCTACGAGGCCTTCATCCACATCGTCGATTCCATGTTCAATCAGCACGCCAAATGGCTCAAGGTGTGCAACGAGATTCCCTGGCGGGCGGACATCGCCTCGCTCAACATCCTGCTCACTTCCCATGTCTGGCGCCAGGATCACAACGGTTTTTCCCATCAGGATCCGGGTTTCATCGACCTGGTGGTGAACAAGAAGGCCGACATCATCCGCGTCTACCTGCCGCCGGATGCCAACTGCCTGCTCTATGTCACCGACAAGTGCCTGCGCAGCCGCAATTTCATCAACGTCATCGTCGCCGGCAAACAACCTCAGCCCCAGTGGTTGGACATGGAAGCCGCCATCAAACACTGCACGCGCGGTATCGGCATCTGGGAGTGGGCCAGCAACGACCAGGGCTGCGATCCCGACGTGGTGATGGCCTGCGCCGGCGACGTACCCACCATCGAGACCCTGGCGGCGGTGGATCTGCTGCGCCGTCACGTACCGGACCTCAAGATCCGGGTCGTCAACGTGGTGGATCTCATGACCTTGCAACCGCACGAGGAGCATCCCCACGGCCTGACCGATCCGGACTTCGATGCCTTGTTCACCACCGACCGGCCCATCATCTTCGCCTATCACGGTTACCCCTGGTTGATTCACCGCCTCACCTACCGGCGCACCAATCACCGCAATCTTCACGTGCGCGGCTACAAGGAGGAAGGCACCACCACCACGCCTTTCGACATGGTGGTGCGCAACGACCTCGATCGCTTCCATCTGGTGAGCGATGTCATCGAGCGCGTGCCCAGGCTGGGCGTCCATGCCGCCTATACCCGCCAGCGGCTACAGGACAAGCTCATCGAACACCGCGAGTACATCACCCGCCACGGCATCGATCTGCCGGAGATCCGGGACTGGAAATGGGGAGATTATCAGAACGGGAAATGGTGAGCGGGGCACGTTTCTTTCCGCTCGCATCGATTCTCTGACGCATGCGCATCCTGGTCATCAACAGCGGCAGCTCCTCGCTCAAATACCGCCTGTTCGACATGGCGGGCGAGCGGGTGCTGCTGGACGGGGTCATGCAAGGAATCGGTGCCGCAGAGGGACGGCTCCATCACCGCAGCCGTGGTGTCCCGGTGCAAGAACAGGTGCTGCGGCTGGCCGATCACGACCAGGCCTTTGCATTGTTGGCCCGGTTTCTCGTACAGAAGCAGGATGCCGGTGGCCCGGATGCCGTGGGTCATCGCATCGTGCACGGTGGCGGGCGCTTCTGGGAAGCGGTCCGCATCGACGCGGAGGTGCTGGATGCCTTGCAGGCCCTGACGCCTCTGGCGCCTCTGCACAATCCGCCTGGTCTCGCGGGCATCCGCCGATGCCAGGCGCTGTTTCCCGGTGTGCCCCAGGTGGCGGCCTTCGATACCGCCTTTCATCACACGTTGTCACCTGCGGCCTTTCGTTATGCGGTACCGGAGGCCTGGTATCGCGATCACGGTGTCCGCCGCTATGGATTCCATGGCCTGTCCCATGCCTGGCTCGTCCGGCGCGCGGCAGCCTGGCTGGACAAGAGGCCGGAGCAGGTCAACCTCATCACGCTGCACCTGGGCAACGGCGCCAGTGCCTGTGCCGTGGCAGGAGGCCGCAGTGTGGACACTTCCATGGGCATGACCCCGCTGGAGGGTCTGGTGATGGGCAGCCGCAGCGGGGATCTGGATCCCGCCGTGGTATTCCACCTCCTGCGCGCCGGACACACCCCGGAGGCAGTTGAAACGGCACTCAATCGGGACAGCGGTCTCGAGGGCCTGTGCGGAAGCAACGACCTGCGCGCCATCATCGCTCGTGCAGAGGCGGGCGAGGCGGCGGCGAACCTGGCCCTGGAGATCTATTGCCGGCGGGTGCGCAAATACATCGGCGCCTATCTGGCCCTCCTGGGTCGGGTGGATGCCCTGGTCTTCAGCGGCGGGGTGGGAGAAAACGCTGCGCCGGTGCGCGCTCGCAGTTGCGAGGGCTTGGAACACCTGGGCATCCGCCTCGACGAGTCTCGCAACGAGGCCGCCCTGGAAGATGAGGTCGTGGCGATACACGCGCAGGAATCGTCCTTGAAGATCCTGGTGATCCGCGCCGATGAGGAGCGGGAGATCGCCCGCCAGGTGCAGGCTTGCCTGGCAGAGCAAGTGCCGGGGCCGTGACCCGGGCAGTAACCCTGAGAAACGTGCTAGTTCTGGTCCGCTTCGGGAAAGCGGTCGCAGGATGCACAAGTTGAACTTATGGCCTCCTGGCTTGACAAAAGGAAGCAGATCACCCAGCATGCCCCATCATGAACCGCACTACGAGAACAATCGCCCATCTCGTGCTGGCCCTGTCGCTGGCGTGGTCGCTGCTGACCTTTGCCGGCATGACCGTGCACATGAAGGGCTGTGAAGCCGCCGCGGCCGCGAAGGCCGCCGGTGCGGTGGTGATGCCCTCCATTGCACGGTCCCCTGTCGGCAAGGCTCCTGGCCTCATGGCCCAGGACCAGTGCCAGCAAGCCGGACACGATTGTGCGGTGTGTGTCGTTTGCTTCACCCTCCACAGCAGTGAGCCTGCGGTTTCCGTGGCGGCCCAGACCTTGCCCGCCGCTTCCGGCGTGCGGCCGCTGCCGCCTTTCGATCCTCTGCTCTTACGCCCCCCCATCTCGTACGCCCTGGGTTGAGCATCGCTGCTCCTCTGGTCCCTGCCCGCCGGTGATGTCCTCCGGTGATTCGGGTGATATCTGGCGGATGATGTCTGGGGCGATGTCCTGAAGGGAGAGGGGCATGCCCGGCGGGATCTGCATGCCCCGGGCCGGAGATCCGATGCCCGCCCGTTTTCTCTTCTTCACCCTGTCATTCGTACAGCATCATGAAACATGCAGGCCGCGCCTGCGGCCTGGGATTTCTGGAGAACACGAAGCGTGGAACAAACGAACGTAGTGAATGTGCACCGAGCTCGTTCCCGCCGCTGGCCGTGGTTGGGGCTGTTGTTGTGGGGCGCGAGCATGGCAGCGGGCGCAGCCGGCGATCCGGAAGGGGCGCCCGCCACACCGGCGGTGCAGGGCGAGGTCTACACCGAAGCGTGGGCGGTGTCTCAGGCACTGGCCGACAATCCCGGGCTGGCCGCCATCGAGGCGCGCGCGCGGGCCTTGCGGGCGGTGCCCGAACAAAAGGGCACGCTGCCCGATCCTCAGCTGCTGGTCAATCTCATGAACCTGCCCGTGGACGGCTTCTCTTTCACCCAGGAGGCCATGACCCAGTTTCAGGTGGGCATCAGCCAGATGCTGCCCTATCCGGGCAAACTGGCCTTACAGGAGGAAGTGGCCGGCCTGGAAGCGGCGGCGGCCGAGGATCGGGTGGCGGAGATGCGCCTGCGCCTGATACGCGACGTGCGCACCTTGTGGTGGAACCTGTTCTATCTGGACCGCGCCCTGGAGATCGTGGCCAGCAATCAAGAGCTGCTGCGCCAGTTCGTGACCATCGCCCAGACCAAGTACAAGGTGGGCAAGGGCCTGCAGCAGGACGTGCTGCTGGCACAGGTGGAATTGTCCAAGATGCTGGATCGCGAAATCGCCCTGCAGGGCATGCGGCGCACGGCGGCGGCGCGTTTCAATGCTTTGCTGGATCGTCCCGTGGCGGCGCCGGTGAAGATCGCCTCGCGGGTGGACGAATCCCTCGCCGAAGCCGGTGAGGCCTCGACACTGCTGGCCGAGGCCGAGAGCCGGCGGCCTCTGCTGCGCCAGCAAGCGCGTCTCATCGAAGCCGCCCGCCTGCGCCTGGACCTGGCCAAGAAGGAATACTATCCGGATTTTCGGGTGGGGGCCGCCTACGGCCTGCGCGGCGGCAACAATCCCGACGGCAGCGACCGTGCCGATTTCGCCACTTTCATGTTCAGTATGAACCTGCCCATTCGCACCGATTCCCGTCAGGACAAGCAGGTGGACCAGCGCACCAGTGAGCTCAACCGGGAGCGCTATGCCTTGCAGGACATGCGCGCCCGCGTGGCGGCGGAGATCGACGCCGCACTGGCGGATTACCGGCGCGCCCGCCAGCAGGTGATCCTGTTCCGCGAGGGCATCATTCCCCAGGCCACGCAGACGGTGGCCTCCATGCGCGCCGGTTACCAGGTGAACAAGGTGGACTTTCTCAATCTGGTGCGCGCGCAGATCACACTCTTCAACTATCAGACCCAGTATTGGAAGGCCCTCAGTGAGGCCAAGCAGGCCCTCGCCCGGGTGGCGGCGGCCGTGGGCAAGGAGACGGTACATGAATAAGAGCGCAATTCTCATCGCAGTCATCGCCCTGGCCGCCGGCCTGGGCGGCGGGTATTGGTTGGCGCAACGCCTGCAGGCACCGGCACCGGCCGCCGGGCCGCAGGAAGAGGCGCGCAAGCCACTCTTCTATCGCCATCCCATGAATCCCAGCATCACCTCGCCGGTGCCGGCCAAGGACGAGATGGGCATGGACTACATCCCGGTCTACGCCGAGGAGGAACCCAAGAAGGAACGCAAGCCGCTCTTCTACCGCCATCCCATGAATCCCAGCATCACTTCACCGGTGCCGGCCAAGGACGAGATGGGCATGGACTACATTCCCGTCTACGCGGACGAGGGCGAGGATGCGGACGAGCCGCCGGGGACGGTGAAGATCGACCCGGTCACGGTACAGAACATCGGCGTGCGCACCGCCCGCGCCGAGCGGCGCGTCTTGAGCCGCAAGGTGCGCAGCGTGGGGCGCGTGGACTTCGACGAGGAGCACCTGGCGCGCCTGCATCCCAAGGTGGAAGGATGGGTGGAGAAGATGCGCGTGGACAAGACCGGGGAGCGGGTCAAGAAGGATCAGATCCTGCTGAGCATCTATTCCCCGCAATTGGTCTCCAGTCAGGAGGAGTATCTGTTGGCGCTGCAAAACCAAAAGGTCCTGTCCCAGAGTCCCTTCGAGGACATTCGCCGCGGGGCCGCCGAATTGGTGCAGTCCGCACGCGAGCGCCTGGAGCTGCTGGACATGGCGGAACACCAGATCCGCGAGCTGGAACAGACCGGCAAGATCAAGAAATACGTCCACATCCATTCACCTTTCGACGGTGTGGTGATCAAGGTGGGGGTGCGTGAAGGCCAGTACGTCACGCCGCGCACCGAGTTGTACCGCATCGCCGATCTGTCCTGGGTATGGGTGTATGTGGACGTCTTCGAAGACGAGTTGCCCTGGGTCCAGGTAGGCGACGAGGCGGAGATGCGCGTGACGGGGATCCCGGGACGGGTGTTCCGCGGTCGCATCACCTACATCTATCCCTATTTCGAGGCCAAGACCCGTACCGTCAAGGTGCGTATGGAGTTCGACAACCGTGACGGCCTGCTCAAGCCGGAGATGTTCGCCGATGTCACCATCCATGCCAGCAAGCAACTGGATGCCGTGGTGGTGCCGGAAGAGGCCATCGTTCGTTCCGGCAGCCGCGAGCTGGTGTTCGTGGTACGCGGCCCGGGCAAGTTCGAACCGCGTGTGGTGAAAGTGGGGGTGAGCAGCGACGGCTTGACCCAGATCCTGGAAGGCGTGCAACCCGGTGAGGAAGTGGTCACCTCCGCGCAGTTCCTCATCGATTCCGAGTCCAAGCTGCGCGAGGCCGCGGCCAAGATGCTGGAGTCGGTCTCGCAGCAGCCCACCGCCGATGGCGCGGCCATGGACGGCGATCACGACATGCCGGGCATGCAGCACGGCGACCCGAACATGCAAAAGGACATGCAGATGAACATGAAAATGGATATGAAAATGGATAAGGACATGAAGATGGACGGGTCGGGCATGAAGGGCATGTCCATGGGCGGCGGTGCGGGTACCGCGACGATGTCGGGAGGCCACTCCGGTTCCATGGCGGGCATGGCGCATGAAACCCCGCACGGAAAGGACCAGGCCGCCGAGGGTGACGGTACCAGCATGCACGATATGCACGGCGGCATGGACATGAACGGAGGCCACGGAGGCATGCAGCATGATTAAGGCCATCATCGACGCCTCTCTGCGCAACCGTTTTCTGGTACTCATCGTCACCGCCCTGGTGGTGGCCGCCGGGCTGTGGGCCGTGCGCACCATGCCTCTGGACGCCATCCCCGATCTCTCCGACGTCCAGGTGATCGTGTTCACGGAATACCCGGGGCAGGCGCCGCAGGTGGTGGAAGACCAAGTGACCTATCCCCTCACCACGGCCATGCTGGCGGTACCCTATGCCAAGGTGGTGCGCGGTTATTCCTTCTTCGGCCTGTCCTTTGTCTACATCATCTTCGAGGATGGCACTGACCTGTACTGGGCCCGCTCGCGGGTGCTGGAATCCCTCAATTATGTCAGTGGCCGCCTGCCGGCGGGTGTGACACCGACCCTGGGACCGGATGCCACCGGTGTGGGTTGGATCTACGAGTACGCGCTGGTGGACCGCAGCGGCCGTCACGACCTGGCACAGCTGCGTTCCATCCAGGACTGGTATCTGCGCTATCCCCTGCAGACGGTGCCGGGCGTGGCCGAGGTGGCCTCGGTGGGGGGTTATGTGAAGCAATACCAGGTGGAAGTGGATCCCAATGCCCTGCTGGCCTACAACATCCCCTTGTCCAAGGTGCGCATGGCTATCAAGCGTTCCAACAACGACGTGGGCGGGCGGCTCATCGAGATGTCCGAGACCGAATACATGGTGCGCGGGCGCGGCTACATCCAGTCCATCGAGGACCTGAAGGTGATCCCGGTGGGTGTGGACGCCCACGGCACGCCCATCCGGCTGGAGGACGTGGCCACCGTCAAGCTGGGACCGGAGTTGCGCCGCGGCGTGGCGGAACTCAATGGCGAAGGTGAGGTGGTCGGCGGCGTGGTGGTGATGCGTTTCGGCGAGAACGCCCTCGCCACCATCCGCGGGGTACGCGCCAAGCTGGAGGAGCTGAAGGCGGGACTGCCGGAAGGGGTGGAGATCGTGACGGTCTACGACCGCGGCGATCTCATCGAACGCGCCGTGGCCAACCTGCGCGACAAGCTGATCGAGGAGTTCATCGTTGTCAGCATCATCTGCATGATCTTCCTGTTGCACGCGCGTTCGGCCTTGGTGGCCATCGTCGCCTTGCCGGTGGGTGTCCTGATCGCCTTTATCGCCATGCGCTGGCAGGGCATCAACGCCAACATCATGTCCCTGGGAGGAATCGCCATCACCATCGGTGCCATGGTGGATGGCGCCATCGTGCTCATCGAGAACGCCCACAAGCATCTGGAGCGGGCGGGCAAGGCGGCGGGCGGCCCCCTGACCCCCATGCAGCGCTGGGCGGCCATCGCCGAGGCCGCCAAGGAAGTGGGTCCGGCCCTGTTCTTCTCCCTGCTCATCATCACCGTGTCCTACGTGGCCATTTTCACGCTCCAGGGACAGGAAGGCCGCCTGTTCAGCCCCCTGGCCTTTACCAGCACCTATTCCATGGCCGCGGCGGCCCTGCTCGCGGTGACCCTGGTGCCGGTGCTCATGGGCCTGTTCATCCGCGGCAAGATCCTGCCCGAAGCCAGGAATCCGGTGAATCGCATTCTCCACTGGTTGCATTCCCCGGTGTTGCGCCTCACCATGCGCTGGCGGATGATCACCATTACGCTGGCGCTGCTCCTGCTGGGGGCCACGGTGTATCCTCTGAGCAAGCTGGGCAGCGAATTCATGCCGCCCCTGGACGAAGGCGACATCCTCTACATGCCCACCACCTTCCCGGGCATCTCCATCACCAAGGCCAAGGAGTTGTTGCAGCAGACCGACAAGATCCTGCGCACCTTCCCCGAGGTGGAGACGGTGTTCGGCAAGGTGGGGCGGGCGGAGACCGCCACCGACTCGGCGCCGCTGTCCATGATCGAGACCATCATCCGCCTGAAGCCGCGCGACCAATGGCCCGATCCGGACAAGACCACGAAGGAATTGATGGCGGAGATGGACCAGGCCATTCGTTTCCCCGGTCTGGCCAATGCCTGGACCATGCCCATCAAGACCCGTATCGACATGTTGTCCACGGGCATCAAGACCCCCATCGGCATCAAGGTCAGCGGCCCGGATCTCAACGTGTTGCAGGAACTGTCCACGGCCATCGAACGGGCCATGAAGACCCTTCCCGAGACCTTGTCGGCCTTCGGTGACCGCGCCGTGGGCGGTTATTTCCTGGACTTCGACATCGACCGGGCGGCCGCCGCCCGCTACGGGCTCACGGTGGGCGACGTGCAGGACGTGATCATGTCGGCGGTGGGCGGCATGAACATCACCTACACCGTGGAGGGCCTGGAGCGCTATCCGGTGAACCTGCGCTACCCGCGGGAGTTGCGCGACAGTCCGGAGGAACTGCGCCGGGTGCTCATCCCCACTCCCACCGGCGCCCAGATCCCCCTGTCGCAGGTGGCCACCCTGACCCTGCGCCGCGGTGCGCCGGTCATCAAGAGCGAAGATGCGCGTCCCAACGCCTGGATCTACGTGGACATCAAGACCTCGGACATCGGCGGTTTCGTGGCCAAGGCCAAGCAAGTGTTGGCGGAGCAGGTGGAGATCCCGCCGGGCTACACCGTGACCTGGTCGGGGCAGTTCGAGTTCATGGAACGGGCGGCCCAGCGCCTGCGCATCGTCATTCCGGCGACGCTGTTGATGATCTTCCTGCTGCTCTATTTCAATTTCCGCAACGTGACGGCACCGCTGGTGGTGATGTTGTCCATCCCCTTTGCCCTGATCGGCGGGATCTGGCTGGTGTATTTCTACGGCTTCAACCTATCGGTGGCGGTGGCGGTGGGCTTCATCGCCCTGGCCGGGGTGGCGGCCGAGATCGGGGTGCTGGTGCTCACTTTCATCAACGAGGCCATCCAGAACCTGCGTCATGAGCGGGCCCGGAGCGAGGGCCTGAGCGTCGAGCGGGTGCGCCTGAGCAGCGCGGACATCAGTCAGGCGGTATTCCAGGGCACCTCGGAACGCGTGCGTCCCATCACCATGACCGCCACCGCGGTGATCGCTGGTCTGATCCCCATCATGCTGGGCGGCGGCACCGGTTCCGAGGTGATGCAGCGCATCGCCGCCCCCATGGTAGGCGGCATGATCACCACCACCTTGTTGTCCCTGGTGGTGTTGCCGGTGATCTACGGCCTCATCCTGCAATGGCAGGAGCGCCGCCGCCAGATCTGATCCCAGATCTGATTCCGGATCTGATCCCAGATCTGATCCCGGATCTAAATTGTCTTGCAGAGGAGAACACGATATGGAACTGCGCAAGGTGACCGCCATCATCCGCAAGGACGCCCTCAAGTCCGTGGAGCGCACGCTCCAGGACATGGGCGTCTCCGGTATCAGCGTGACCCAGGTCAAGGGCTACGGCGAGTACGCCGACACCTACACCAAGGACTGGCTCACCAGCCACGCGCGCATCGAGATCTTCACCGGTGAGGACAAGGCCGAGCCCATCGCCGAGGCCATCATGGGCGCGGCCCACACCGGTTGCGAAGGCGATGGGATCGTGGCTATCCTGCCGGTGTTGAAACTGTACCGGATCCGCTCCCGGGCTGCGGCGGTACCGGAGGAGTTGTGATGGAGACGATGGCGGCCGGGTGAGATCGGGTGAGATGACCTCATGGTGACCCGCCCGCGTCCGGCGATCGCCGCAGGCCTGCTGCTCGCCTGGTCCCTGTCGTTCACGCCGGCTGCCGCGCTCGCCGCCGCACCGCCCGTCTCGCTCTCCGAGTCACCCTCTGGGTCCCTCTCCGGCCAGGAGATCGTGCGGCGGGTGGAGAACCTGTTGTGGGGCAAGACCAGCGTGGGCCGCTATCGCATGCGCATCACCACGCCCCATTGGCGGCGCACCCTGGAATTACGGGTGTGGATGGATCGTCCCGAGAAGACCTTCATCCGCATTCTCGCGCCCCCCAAGGAAGCGGGCATCGGTTCCCTGCGCATCGGCAGCGAGATGTGGAATTACCTGCCCAAGGTGGAACGCATCGTCAAGATCCCCCCTTCCATGATGCTGCAGCCCTGGATGGGCTCCCACTTCACCAACGACGACCTGGTGAAGGAGAGCAGCATGGTGCACGATTACACCCACACCGTGCTCGCGGAGGAGGAACGCGACGGAGTGGTGGTCTATGTCATCGAATCCCTGCCCAAGCCGGAGGCTGCGGTGGTGTGGGGCAAGCTGGTCTACGAAGTGCGCCGTGACGATCTCATCCCCCTGCGGCTCTCCTACTACGACGAGCGGGGGCGCCTGGTCAAGGTGCTCACTTTCAGCGAAGTGCGGGAGATGGACGGGCGCCGCCTGCCCACCCGCTGGGAGATGCGTCCCGTGGACGAGCCCGGCAACGCCACCGTGATCGAGATGCTCGAGGTGCGCTTCGACGTGCCCATCGACGCGGGCATCTTCACCCTGCGCCATCTGCGCAGCGGGCGGCGTTGAGCGTCATGATTCGGGCAATGGGCCAGGCCGAGTCGGCAGCGGGCGGCGCGCAGTCTTCTTCCCCGCCGCTGGTGCGCATCGAGGGCCTGGTGAAGCGCTATCGCCAGGACGGCATCGCCGTGGAGGCCCTGGCCGGTGTCGATCTGATCGTGACGCAGGGGGAGTTCCTGGCCCTGGTGGGTCCCTCGGGGTCGGGCAAGACCACTCTGCTCAATCTCATCGGCGCCCTGGATCGCCCCACGGCCGGCCGTATCTGGATCGGCGCTCAGGAGCTCGGCCGGCTCACCGCCCGCGAACGCTCGCGACTGCGCCTGCATCGCATCGGTTTCGTGTTCCAGGAATACAACCTGATCCCCGTGCTCTCGGCCCGGGAGAACGTGGAATACGTCATGTTGCTGCAAGGGGTGCCGGCCCGCGAGCGCCGCGCGCGGGCCCTGGCCATGCTCGAGGAAGTGGGGCTGGGGGAGATGGCGGAGCGCCGTCCCGCCCAGCTCTCGGGCGGCCAGCAGCAACGGGTGGCGGTGGCCCGGGCCATCGCCTCGCAGCCCGACATCGTGCTCGCCGACGAACCCACGGCCAATCTGGATTCGGCCACCGGGGCGGCCCTGCTGGACCTGATGCGCGCCCTCAACGAGCGCTATGGTGTCACTTTTCTGTTCTCCACGCATGACCCCATGGTGATGGCGCGCGCGCGGCGCATCGTGCGTCTGCACGACGGCCGCATCGTGGCCGACGAGCCGAACGAAGAGGGTGAAGGGGGCGAGGGACGCGGCGGCGGGTCATGAAGCTGCTGTACCTGGCCGCACGCAACGTCTGGCGCAACGTGCGCCGCTCGTTCATCACCCTGGCCTCCATCACCTTGAGCCTGGTGGCGTTGGTCTTCATCTGGGGCTTCGTCGATGGCATCAACGAGCAGATGATCGACAACAGTACGCGCTATCTCTCCGGTCATCTGCAGATCCACCAGCGCGGTTTTCACGAGGACCCGGCCCTGTACCGGGCCATGCGGGAGGATCCGGCGCTGCGGGCGCGACTGCAGGCGCTGGCCGGCGTGGCCGGCGTGGCGCCGCGCATCGAGGGCAAGGCCCTCATGAGCGGGGAGGAGAAGTCGCGGCCCGTGAAGGTGGTGGGGGTGGATCCCACCCTGGAGCCCCGGGTCACCACCATCCACCAGGCGGTCGCCGCCGGTCGCTACCTGCGCCCCGGTGACGACGAGGGCATTCTCCTGGGCGACAAGGCGGCCGAGTTGCTGGGTGTGGGGGTGGGGGATACGGTGGTGCTCATCACCCAGGCCATGGACGGTTCCCTGGGCGCCGGGCGCTACCGGGTCGTGGGCCTGTTCGACAGCGGCATCGACGTCCTCGATGCCGGTCATGCCTTCATCACCCTGGAGGCGGCCCGCGACCTGTTCGCCCTGTGGGGGCGCTCCACCGCCTGGGTGCTGCGCCTGGAACGGCGCAACCGTTCGCAGGACATGGCGCAACGCCTGCGTGCCTTGCTCGGTCCCGATTACGAGGTGCTGGACTGGCCCCGGTTGCTGCCCGCCATGGTGCAGATGGTGCGTTTCCACGAGGCCGTCACCTACGTGGTGTTACTCATCGTGCTGGTGGTGGTGGCCATCGGCGTGGGCAATACCATGCTCATGGCCGTGATGGAGCGCACCCGGGAGTTCGGGGTGATGATGGCCCTGGGCACCACGCGCGGCCAGATCGTGCGCATGGTGGTGATGGAATCCGTGCTGCTGGGGTTGTTCGGTCTGGTGCTGGGCAACCTGCTGGGGGTGGCGCTAACCCGCGCGCTGGGCGAGACGGGGATCGACCTGGGCCAGTACACGGCGGCCATGGAGACCATGCCGGGCCTGTCCGGCATGGTCTATCCCCTGCTGCGCTGGGATCACGTGGCCATCGTCTCCCTGCTGGTGTTGAGCATCAGCCTGCTGCCGCCCCTCTATCCCGCCTGGCGTGCCGCGCGCCTGGAGCCGGTGCAGGCCATCCGCGGACTGCCTGGGGAACGGCCCTGGCGCCTGCGGCGGGGTGCGCGCCGGGCGCCGCCCGCCATGCGGAGCGTTGGAGCCGGCGGCGGGGGGCGCGTGTTCTGGAGGATCGCCGCACGGGGCATCGCCCGCAATCCGCGGCGCGCCACGCTCACCGCGGGGGCCATGGCCTTCGGCCTCGCCGCCTTCCTGTTCCTCTATGCCCTGGCCGACGGTTTCTTCGAGCAGATGATCGACAACTCCACGGGATTCCTCACCGGCGACCTGCAGGTGGAGCGGCACGGTTTCCGTGACGAGCTCTCGCCCGCGCGGGTCATCGAGGAACCGCAGGCCCTGCTGGCGCGCCTGCAGGCCTGGCCCGGGATTCGGGCTGCGGCGCCGCGCGTCAAGGTGCAGGCCATGGTGAGCAGCCCGCGGGCCACGGAACCCCTGTTGTTGCACGGCGTGGATCCGGAGCTGGAGCCGCGGGTGACGGTCCTGCAGCGCGCCCTGGTGGAGGGGCGTTATCTCGAGGCGGGCGAACTGCGCGGTATGGTGCTGGGGGCCAAGCTGGTGGAGAAGCTGGGATTGCGCCTGGGGGAGAAACTGGTGGTCACGGTGCAGCTCGCGAACGGCGACCTGGGGTCGGCGGCCTACCGGCTGGTGGGTATCTTTCGTACCGGAAACGACCTGTTCGACGGCACGCTGGGCCTGATCTCCCTGACCGCGGCCCAGCGGCTCCTGTCCTATGAACGGGGCGAGGTGTCCACCATCGCCGTGGTGCTCGCCGATCGCAGCCGGGTGCAAGAGACGGCGGCGGCCTTGCGCGAGGCCTTGAGTGGCGGGCCCTATACCGTACTGACCTGGCAGCAATTGCTGCCGGAGGTGGTGCAGATGATCGAACTCTCCTGATTGGATTTCTATGTGGTACTGGCCGTGGTGTTCGCCGTGGTGGCCATGGGGGTGACGAACACCTTGCTGATGTCGGTGCTGGAACGCACCCGGGAGTTCGGGGTCATGATGGCCTTGGGGACCCAACCGCTGCAGATCCTGCGCATCGTCGTCTACGAGGCCGTGATCCTGGGCCTGGCCGGCTTCGCCGCCGGCATCGTCCTGGGGCTGTCCCTGGTGGCCTATTATCACGACGGCGGATTGAATCTGGCCGCCTTCGCCGGGGTCACGGAGACCATCCCCGGCATGACCGCCACGGTCTATCCGGTGGTGCGGGTGGCCCATCTGTGGGGCCCCACCCTGGTGTTGTTTCTCGTCGGCGTGCTGGCGGCCCTCTATCCCGCGGCCCGGGCCGCGCGCCTGGAACCGGTGCGGGCCATCCGCCATGTGTGAGCGCCAGCGTCCCGGAATGCGCGGAACAGCGGCGGGCGGGCGCCGCACGGGCGTGATCGGGGTAGTGGCGCTGCTCTGGATGGGGTGGTGCAGTGAGGTCTGGAGTGATGTGTGGGGTGATGTGTGGCGCGACCACGCCTTCTCCGGCTATTACAAGAACCTGTTCGTGGCCTCCCAGATCCTGCCTGCCTTCGGCCCGCAGGAGCGCACCGTGCTGGACCTCAATCGCCTGCGCCTGCGCCTTCGGGGCGGGGTGGGCGATGCGGTGGATTACGACCTGCAGTACGACAACGAGATCCTCTGGGGCAGCTATTTGGAGACCCGGCAATCCGCCTTTCAGGAGGCGCTGGAGCCCGAGACCTATTTCGACTGGGAGGACGCCTATGTGCGGCGGGGGCAATGGCTGGGGCGGCACCGCCTGTACCGTGCCCACCTCACTTTCCGCGGCGCGCGCAGTGAACTGCGCATCGGCCGTCAGCGCCTGGCCTGGGGCACGGCCCTGTTCTGGAATCCCATGGACCTGCTCAATCCCTTCGACCCCATCCAACTGGAACGCGAGGAACGCCCGGGAGTGGATGCCGTACAATGGGGCTGGGACTATGGCGTCTTATCGCGCCTCACAGCGGTGTACGCCCGCCAGCGCGGCGGCTCCAGCGGTGCCCTGCGCTGGCGCAGTCACTGGCGGGGCTTCGACCTGGCCCTGACGGGCGGGCGCTTTCGCGGCGACGAGGTGCTGGGATTCGACTTCGCCGGTCAGGCCGGCCTGGTGGGCCTGCGTGGTGAACTCACCGGCACCCGTTCCGCGCAAGACGGAGACTATGCCCGCCTGGTGCTGGGTGCCGATCGCAGCTTCGCCAATACCCTGACCCTGAACCTGGAACTCTACTACAATGGCCGGGGGCAGGCCCGCTCGCGCGACTATGCGTTCGCCCGCCTGCTCGGCGGGGAGCTGCTGAGTCTGGCGCGTTACTATGCCGGCTTCTTCGCCGCCTATGACTTCACCCCCATTCTGCGCGGAGAGGCCTATGCCATTCTCAACCTGGACGATGCCAGTCGATTCTTCGCCCCGCGCCTGGTCTATGGGGTGAGTGACGACCTGGATTGGTCCCTGGGCGCACAACTCTTCGACGGCCCCTCCGGCAGTGAGTACGGCCGTCTGGAGAGCCTGTTCTACAGCGAACTGCAATGGTTCTTCTGATTCGACAGGGAGGATCGGGCCGGCGAACAGTCTTTCCCCGGCAGGCGCGAGGACAGGGTCGTGGAGCAGCAGACATGAAAAACGTATGCGAACGAGGAGCCGCCGGTACATGAAATCTGCACATCGCAGCTTCGCCCTGGTGCTCTCCGGCGGCGGTGTCCGGGGCCTGGCCCATGCCGGGGTGTTGCAGGGCCTGATCCACTACGGCTGGCGGCCGGCGGCCATCGTCGGGGTGTCCATGGGCGCCATCGTGGCCGCCACCTATGCCCTCAATCGTGACTGGTACCGGGCCCTGGTGAACATGGACACCCGCGATTTTCCCGAACCCCCGGTGGCCTCCAGCAGCGATCTGCGGGAGCGCATCCGCGCCCTGCTGGCTTCGGAGCGGGCCCTGCGCGACATGCTCCTGGGCTGGGGGGTGGGCAGCCGCAGTCTCAAGCAGGGCCAGGCCCTGCTGGCGGGCCTGACCCTGGATCGCCGTTTGGAGGAAGGTCACATCCCGGTGGCGGTGGTCGCCACCGAGTTGCGCACCGGCCGGCGCGTGGTGCTGCGCGAAGGTCCGGCGGCGGAATTGATCTATGCCAGCGCGGCCTTGCCCGGCATCCTGCCGCCGCTGCGCCGCGACGGTTCCCTGCTCGCCGACGGCACCTACGTGGACAACGTGCCGGTGGACGTGGCCCGGGAGTTCGGCGTGGAACGGGTGATCGCCGTGGACTCCACCCAGATCAACCACCGCCTGGAGATCCGCAACGGCCTGCAGGCCATGATGCGGGCCATGGAGATCTGCCATCACAGCCATTCACAGTTGCGTTTCAAGAAGGCGGATTTCGTGCTGCGCCCGCCCTATCCCTTCGCCATCGATGCCCTGGATTTCCGCCACAAGCGCTGTTGCGCCGCGGCCGGCCTGCGCGCGGTGCGGGCCCACCGCCGGGCGCTCGCCGAGATCCTGGCCGTCTAAGGGTGGCCAGTATCCCCACTATCCCCAGTACTATCCCCAGTACTATCCCCAGTACTATCCCCAGTACTATCCCCAGTATCAATGGTGCTGTCTGCGAGGCGCTGTGCAGGGGCCGATGCGGACAGGTGAGCTTCACAGCAGTTCCGCCACCGGCGTCGATAGGAACTCCGCCAGCGGCATCCCCTCGCCTCCCACCAGAAGGGCCTGGGCTTGCGGGAAGGCGGCCAGGAAGCGATCGATCCCTGGGAGGGTAGCGGATGAAGGGGCGGATTTGACCTCGATGGCGAGCAGCCGCCGTCCGCGGGTGACTACGAAGTCCACCTCCCAGTGGCCTTCGCGCCAATAGTACACCTGGCACAGTCCTTGGGCGGCGGCATTGACGAGGTGGGCGCCCACGGCGGATTCCACCAGGCGCCCATAGGTGATGGGATCCTGCTCGAGAGCGGCCCGTTCCATTTCCAGTTCGGCGGTGAACAGGGCGGTATTGAAGACCTGAAACTTGGGGCTGGAACCGCGGCGCCGTACCCCTTGGCCGGCGTGTTTCTGCAGTCCGGCCAGCATGCCGGCGGCGCAGAGCAGATCCAGATAATGCGCGAGCGTGGTGGTATTACCCGCATCCTGGAGCTGGCCGAGCAACTTGTTGTAGGAGAGTATCTGCCCGGAATACTGGCAGCCGAGCGCGAACAAGCGGCGCAGCAAAGCCGGCTTGCGCACCGGCTCCAGCAGCAGGATGTCGCGGGAGAGCGTGGTCTCGATCAGGGCTTCGCGGATATAGTTGCGCCAGCGGATTTCGTCTCGGACGAGTGGTGCCGCACCCGGATAACCGCCGAAGAACAAGAATTCCTCGAGACCGAAGCCAAAGGCCGCCTGCATTTCCGGAAGGCTCCAGTGCGGCAGGTAGAGCATTTCGAAGCGTCCGGCCAGGCTCTCCGACAATCCTCTTTGTACCAGCAGGGGTGCCGATCCCAACAGCACCACCTGGAGCGGTATGCCGTTGCGCGTGTCCTCGTCCCACAGGCGTTTCACCGCTTCCGCCCAGCCGGCGGCCTTCTGGATCTCGTCGATCACCAGCACGGCGCCACCTTCACGGGCCGCGAGGCGCGCGCGCTGCCACTGTTGTGCCAGCCAGCCGGGCCCCCGCAACGCCGGTTCATCCGCGCTCGCATACACCGCCGGGTGTTCGAGCTGCTCCATGACCGAGAGCACCAGGGTGGTCTTGCCCACTTGCCGGGGACCGGCCACTACCTGGATGAAGCGGCGTGGCTCGTTCAGGCGCTCGCGAAGAATGGCTGCATGCGGCCGCTGATAGAAAAATTTGCTCATCGTATTGAGCATTTTTTCTCATTATATTGAGTATTTCAAGATGCCGGCACGAAGATGTCGGCACGAATGCGCGCGGCTGGGTTACGTTCCGGCCAGATTGATCACCGGTGGTGGGAAGAACGAACCGATGCCGCCTGGTCGATTCTCCACTCCACGATTTCCGGCATGCTGCCGTGGAGACATGACCCGCGTTCCTGGGACCCTATGGGGAGGTCGTCTCGAGCACTGGTTCCACGGTACTGCTGCCGGCAGTTTGATCATGGTGGTTCGATCATGGCGGCTTTTGCCTTGGCGCGCAGGGATTTCGTGGCCTGATACAATGAGCGCACTCGATGTCCCATGGAACCACGCAACTCCGGCGACGTACACCGTGATCAGTGCTGAACGGACCATCGGTGCCGCAGCCGCGGCCTGCGCCGGCATTCTGCTGGCGGGTTGGATCACGCGCCTGTTCCTGCCCGGTTGGAGCGGGCCGGTGTTGTTGTCGTCCCTGGGGGCGTCTTCGGTGCTGTTGTTCGCAGTGCCGGCCAGTCCCATGTCCCATCCCTGGCCTCTGGTGGGCGGCCATCTGTGCGCCGGCATCATCGGCGTGAGCTGTGCCCGTTATCTGCCCGACCCCGTGCTGGCCAGTGCCGCCGCGGTGGCGGCCACCATTCTCACCATGCATCTCCTGCGCTGCCTGCATCCCCCCGGCGGTGGTACCGCCCTGGTGGCGGTATTGGGCGGGGACGATGTCCAGTCACTGGGCTATCAGTTCGTGCTCACGCCCGTGGCGCTGGACGTCGCCGTGCTGCTGCTGGTGGCGTTGCTGCTGGAGCGCCTGTTGCGCAAGCGCATGCGGCCGCTTTTGGAGGAGGCGGCCTTGCAGCGCCTCCAGGCGCCGGGCGATGCGCTCACCCCGCCCTTCGGTGACCAGGATCTCGCCCGCGCCATGGCCAACCTGGACACCTACATCGATGTCTCGCGCGAGGACCTGTGCCGGATCTACGGCCTGGCGGCCCTGCACGCCCGCCTGCGCGCGCTGGGAGACCGCAGGCTGGGAGAGGTCATGGATACGGAGCCGTGCACGGCCGAATTCGCCACCCCGTTGGCCGAACTGTGGCAATGCCTGCAGCAGCGCGGCAGGCGGGCCGCGGCCGTACTGGCCCGCAACGGCGAGGTCGTCGGGGTGGTCACCCTGGGTGATTTCCTGCGCCACGCCCAGGAATTGCCGGATGGTGACTTGCAGCAACGCCTGCAGCGGCTGCTGCATCCGGACCGCCTGCTGGAATCGGACCAGCCCGAGGTGGCGGGGCAGATCATGAGCCGCCCCGCCGTCACCGCGCGCGCCGACCAGCGCGTGCGCGAGGTGGCACGCCTGCTCGTGGAGCATCAGATCCGTCACCTGCCGGTGGTGGACGAGCGCGGCCGTTTCCTGGGGATGTTCGACGCCGGCGAGGAACCGCCGCCTGCCGCCGCCCGCGCTTTCAATCCCACTTCAGGGCGCCACCGCTCTGGTATTCCGTCACCCGAGTCTCGAAGAAGTTCTTTTCCTTCTTGAGGTCCAGTACCTCCGACATCCAGGGAAAGGGGTTGCCGGCCCCCGGATACAGTTCCGGCAGGCCGATCTGGGCGCAGCGGCGATTGGCGATGAAGCGCAGGTATTCCTCGAACATGGGGGCGTTGAGGCCCAGGATGCCCCGCGGCATGGTGTCGTAGGCGTATTGGGTCTCCAGCGCCACCGCCTCGCGGATCATGGTGGTGAGTTCTTCCTGGAATGCCGCGTCCCAGAGATGGGGGTTCTCCAGCTTGATCTGGTTGATGACGTCGATGCCGAAATTCATGTGCATGGATTCGTCGCGCAGGATGTACTGGAACTGCTCGGCGGTACCCACCATCTTGTTGCGCCGGCCCATGGACAGTACCTGGGTGAATCCCACGTAGAAGAAGATGCCCTCGAAGATGACGTAGAAGGCCACCAGTTCGCGCAGCAGTTCGCGATCCGCCTCCGGCGTGCCGGTCTGGAAATGGGGATCGGCCAGGTGGCGGGTGAAGGGCAGGGCCCATTCCGCCTTGCGCGCCACCGCCGGCACTTCACGATACATGTTGAAGATCTCGCCCTCGTCCAGGCCCAGGGATTCCACCACGTACTGGTAGGCGTGGGTGTGCAGGGCCTCTTCGAAGGCCTGGCGCAGCAGGTACTGGCGACATTCGGGGTTGGTGATGTGGCGGTATACCGCCAGCACCAGATTGTTGGCCACCAGGGAGTCGGCGGTAGAGAAGAAACCCAGGTTGCGCTTGATGATGGTGCGTTCGTCCTCGGTGAGCCCGCCAGGGTCTTTCCACAGGGCGATGTCGGCGGTCATGTTGATCTCCTGCGGCATCCAGTGGTTGGCGCAGGCGTCCAGGTACTTCTGCCAGGCCCAGCGGTATTTGAAGGGCACCAGTTGATTGAGGTCGGCGCGGCAATTGATGATGCGCTTGTCGTCCACCCGGATGCGTCCCGCGCCCATGGCGATGTCTTCCAGCCCGGTGGCGCCGGCCCCTGACTGCGTGTCCGTCCCTGTATCGATTCCGGCACCGGTTCCGCTTCCCATGTCGGCCGCCGGCCGGGGCTGGATGGGGCCGGACGGCGGCATGGTCCGGGCCGCTTCGGTGGTATCGGTTTGCTGGAAGGGTGCCAGGGGGTCTTCCCAGTTCAGCATGTGGTCCTCCTCCTCGTATTCGTTTTGGTCGTCGATGAGATGAGCAGTGGCTCTACTGGCAGGCCTCGCAGTTCGCATCGTCCAGGCGGCAGGCCGCGGCCGGCGTGCCGGGCACGGCGTTGAGACGGTTGGCGCGGCCGGCCTCGGCCATGGTGGATTTCTCCACGTGGGTGGCCCCCAGGGTGCGCAGGTAGTAGGTGGTCTTCAGGCCGCGCACCCAGGCCAGCTTGTAGAGCCGGTCCAGTTTGGGCCCCGAGGGTTCGGCCAGGTAGAGATTGAGGCTCTGGGACTGGTCGATCCATTTCTGGCGCCGGGCGGCGGCCTCCACCAGCCAGCGGGGATCGATCTCGAAGGCGGTGGCGAACAGGGGTTTCAGTTCCTCCGGTACCCGGTCGATGGCGGCCACCGAGCCGTCGTAGTACTTGAGGTCGTTGACCATCACCTCGTCCCACAGCCCGCGGCGTTTGAGTTCGCGCACCAGGAAGGGGTTGACCACCGTGAACTCCCCGGACAGGTTGGATTTGACGAACAGGTTCTGATAGGTGGGCTCGATGGAGGGGCTCACCCCGCAGATGTTGGCGATGGTGGCGGTGGGGGCGATGGCCAGGATGTTGGAATTACGCATGCCCCCGCGCACCCGCTCGCGCAATGCCTCCCAGTCCAGGGTGCTGCTCCGATCCACGTCCAGATAGCCGCCCCGCTCCTCGGCCAGCAGGCGCAGGGAGTCGATGGGCAGGATGCCCTGGCTCCACAGCGAGCCCGGGAAGCTGGGATAGGCGCCGCGCTCGGCGGCCAGCTCGCTGGAGGCCTGGATGGCGTAGTAGCTCACGGCCTCCATGCTACGGTCGGCGAATTCCACCGCCTCTTCCGAGGCGTAGGGAAGGCCCAGTTTGTAGAGCGCGTCCTGGAAGCCCATCAGGCCCAGGCCCACGGGGCGGTGGCGCAGGTTGGAACGGCGCGCCGCGGGCACGCTGTAGTAGTTGATGTCGATGACGTTGTCCAGCATGCGCAGGGCGGTGCGGATGGTGCGCGCCAGTTTGTCGTGATCGAGCCCCTCTTCGTTCACGTGGGCGGCCAGGTTCACCGAGCCCAGGTTGCATACGGCGATCTCTTCGTCGCTGGTGTGCAGGGTGATCTCCGTGCACAGATTGGAGGAATGCACCACCCCCACATGGCGGTTGGTGTAGCGCACGTTGCAAGGGTCCTTGAAGGTGAGCCAGGGATGGCCGGTCTCGTAGAGCATGGAGAGCATGCGCCGCCACAGGTCCTGGGCGCGCAGGGTCTTGGTGACCCGCAGCTCGCCACGGGCGGCGCGCCGTTCGTACTCCAGGTAGGCCTGCTCGAAATCGCAACCGTAGCGCTCGTGCAGGTCCGGTACCTCGTCCGGGGAGAACAGGGTCCAGTGGCCGTCCTCGGCCACGCGCTTCATGAACAGGTCCGGAATCCACAGGGCGGTGTTCATGTCGTGGGTGCGGCGCCGGTCGTCGCCGGTGTTCTTGCGCAGTTCCAGGAATTCCTCCACGTCGATGTGCCAGGCCTCCAGATAGGCGCACACCGCCCCCTTGCGCTTGCCGCCCTGATTGACGGCCACGGCGGTGTCGTTGGCCACCTTGAGGAAGGGCACCACGCCCTGGCTCTTGCCGTTGGTGCCGCGGATACGCGCGCCCATGCCGCGCACCCGGGTCCAGTCGTTGCCCAGGCCGCCGGCGTACTTGGACAGCAGGGCGTTGTCGCGGATGGCGCTGTAGATGCCTTCCAGGTCGTCGGGCACGGTGGTGAGATAGCAGGAGGAGAGCTGGGGGCGCCGGGTGCCGGCGTTGAACAGGGTGGGGGTGGAACTCATGAAGTCGAAGGTGGACAGCAGCTCGTAGAACTCCACGGCGCGGGCCTCGCGATCCAGCTCGTTCACGGCCAGGCCCATGGCCACGCGCATGAAGAAGGCCTGCGGCAGTTCGAAGCGGGTCTCCTCCCAGTGGAGGAAATAGCGGTCGTAGAGGGTCTGCAAGCCCAGATAGGTGAATTGCAGGTCGCGGTCCGGCTGAAGCGCCGCCGCCAGGATCTCCAGATCGAAGCGTCCCAGCTCTTCGTCCAGCAGTTCCAGTTCGATGGCCCGGTGCAGGTAGCGCTGGAAATAGGCGCCGTAGCGGGCGCGCATCTCGCCGTGCGTGGCATTCTCGGGGCGGCCGGCGAGGAAGCTCAGGGCCTCGTGGCGCAGCTTGTCCAGCAGCAGGCGCGCCGCCACCTGGCCATAGTGGGGTTCGCGTTCCACCAGGGTGCGGGCGCTCATGACGAGGGCCTCGCGCAGGTCGGCCTCGCCGATGCCGTCGAAGAGGTTGCGCTGCAGCTCTGCCAGCACGATGTCGGCATCCACGTCTTCCAGACCGGCGGTGGCCTCTTCCAGCAGGGCCCGCAGGCGGGCCAGATCCAGCGGTTGGCGCTCGCCGTTGGCCAGGGTGACCTGAACGGCTGCCGTGCCGCCTACATCCGCTGGAGTGCCGCTGCGGCGCGCGGCCTCGCGTTCTCGGGCGCGGGCCTCGCGATAGAGCACGTAGGCACGCGCCACCTTGTGGTGACCGGCGCGCATGAGGGCCAGCTCCACCTGATCCTGGATGTCTTCGATGTGCACCGTGCCACCCTCGGGCAGGCGCCGGAAGAGGGATTCGCACACCTGATCGGTGAGCGTTTCCACGGTCTCGTGGATGCGCCGCGAGGCGGCGGCGGTTCCGCCTTCCACGGCCAGGAAGGCCTTGGTGATGGCCACCACGATCTTGCTGCGATCGAAGGCGGTGACCTTGCCGTTGCGCCGGATCACGCGCCGGGTACCGGGCGCGGTGGCCGGCGGCGGGACCACGGGCGCGACGGGCGGGACGGCGGTGCGGTCGTGTTCGAGGACGGTGTCGTCGTGCATGCTGGTCTCCTCCTTTTCTCGTTCGTGTGGATCGGGAGACTCGCGCGGGAAAGAAGAGGCAGGAGGCGGATGACGGGCGGGGCGGATCGAGGACATCCAATCCGTACCAGATCCGCGCCAGATCCACACCAGATCTGCACCAGATCTCCACCAGATCTCCACCAGATCTCCACCAGATCTCCACCGGCGCGGATGCGAAACCACCTCTGCCCTTCGCCTTGACGCGAGGCCCGGGCAGTCCGGCCGCCCGCCGCCGATACCTTCTCGGTCACGGCACTCCAATGCGGGCGGCCCGCTCCGGCGGGTGTTCGGACTCAGGGGCAGGGCGGGTCGCACATCTCCCCGCCGCCTACGGCCACGGCTTCCCATCCCTTGCGGGACAGTGCCTGCAGTGCCTCGCATTCTCGATGGGCCTCGGCGGTGGCCGGACCCATCGGGGCACTGCCTGTGGCCTTCGTTCCCCTATACCGCTGCGCGACAGTCCCGGATTCTCACCGGGTTCCCCGTTGTCACGGACACAAGATGTTGTGGTCCGTACCAGAGCGGAACCCAAGATAGCCCATCGTTGGGCGTATGGCAAGGGTCGGTCTAGCGTTTTTTCCGCGTCCCGGCGGTACGAGCCTTTCGGACGCGGGCCTCCGCGTGGCGGCGGGCCATGTGGATGAAGCGATCCACGTAGGGGGCGGAGCGTTCCTGCCGGCGGACCGCGGCATAGAGGGTGCCCGCCAGGCCCTCGCGCCCCAGGGACAGGCTGCGCAGCCCGGGCGGGCGCGCGGCCTGCAGGACCCAGTCCGGCAGGACCGCCACGCCGCGTCCCGCCGCCACCAGTTGCAGGATCATGGCGGTGAGTTCCACCTGGCGTACGGCCGCCGGTTCCACGCCGGCGGGTTCGAGGAAGCGGGTGAAGACGTCCAGGCGCCGGCGCGCCACGGGATAGGTGATGAGGGTCTCCGCGGCCAGGTCGGCCGGTGCCGCGTGACGGCGGCGCGCCAGGCGGTGGCCGGCGGGAACCACCAGCCGCGCCTCGTAGGCGAAGAGTCGCTCGAAGACCACGTCCGCCATGTCTGTGGGATCGGAGGTGATCACCAGATCGATATCGCCGCGCAACAGCGCCGGCAGGGGATCGAAGCTCATGCCCAGGCGAATGTCCACCTCCACCTCGGGGCAGGCCTCGCGATAGTGATCCAACAGCGGCAACAGCCATTCGAAACAGGCGTGACATTCGATGGTGAGGTACAGGCGCCCGCTGCGTCCTTCCGCCAGCGCGCGCAGGGCCCGCTCCGTGCTTTCCACTTGCGGCAATACCGCGCGGGCCAGTTCCAGCAAGCGGTGGCCGGCGGGAGTGAGCTGCAGGGGGCGGCGCCGGCGGTAGAAGAGGGGGGTGCCGAAGTAGTGTTCCAGGGCCTTGACCTGGTGGGTCAGGGCCGACTGGGTGAGGTGCAGGCGCTGGGCGGCGCGGGACAGATTGCCCGTCTCGTGGATGGCCAGCAGGCTGCGGAGATGGCGGAGTTCCAGAAACACGGGTATGGCCGTTTTTCAATTATTTTAATATTGAATCTTAAAAAAATGAAATTGATTCAATATCCATGCCGGCCGATACTGGATCCCGTCAACCACGACAGGAGACGAACATGACCACTACGCACATTCTCGGCTTTCCGCGGATCGGGGCGCAGCGGGAGTTGAAGCAGGCCCTGGAGGCCTATTGGCGGGGCGAACAGGACGCCGGCGCGTTGGAGGCCTGCGGGCGAATGTTGCGCGCCCGGCATTGGGCCCTGCAGCGGGCCGCCTTGGATTACGTCACGGTGGGGGATTTCTCCTTCTACGACCACGTGTTGGACCTGAGCCTGGCCCTGGACGTGGTGCCCGCGCGCTGCCGCCGTGAAGATGACCTGGTCACCTATTTCACCATGGCCCGGGGACGGGCCCCCGGCGCCGAGCCGGCGGCGGCCTGCGAGATGACCAAATGGTTCGATACCAACTACCACTACATCGTTCCGGAATTCGAAGCCGGACAGCGCTTTCGCCTGCGCGCGCCGCGCATCTTCCAGGAGGTGGAGGAGGCGCGCGCCCTGGGTCATCCGGTCAAGGCGGTGCTGCCCGGCCCGCTCACCTATCTCTGGCTGGGCAAGGCCATGACACCGGCACTGGATCGCCTGCAATTGCTGGACGAATTGTTGCCGGTCTATGGTGAATTGCTGGACGGGCTGGCGGCGCGGGGGGTGGAATGGGTGCAGGTGGACGAGCCCATCCTGGTGTTGGACCTGCCGCCCGCCTGGTGCCAGGCCTTCGAAGCGGCCTATCATCGCTTGCAGTCGCGGCGGGTGAAGCTGCTCCTGGCCACCTATTTCGGAGGGCTGGAGGATCATCTGGAGCTGGCCTGCCGCCTGCCGGTGGCCGGCTTGCACCTGGATCTGGTGCGCGCCCCGGAACAGCTCGCTCCCGCCCTGGATCGCCTGCCGCCCTACAAGGTGTTGTCCCTGGGTGTGGTGGACGGGCGCAACGTCTGGCGCACGCCCTTGGACGCCGTACTGGAGCGCCTGGCCCCCGTGCGCGAGCGCCTAGGCGAACGCCTGTGGCTGGCGCCTTCCTGTTCCCTGCTGCACGTGCCGGTGGATTTGACCTTGGAAACGGAGTTGGACGGCGAGATCCGGGAGTGGCTGGCGTTTGCGGTGCAGAAGCTGGAGGAATTGGCCCTGCTCAAACGGGCCCTGGACGAAGGCCCCGCGGTGGTGTCCGAGGCCCTGGCTGCTGCGCGCGACGCCTGGGCGCGCCGGCGCCGTTCGCCGCGCCTGTACCGGCTCTCGGTGCGCGGTCGCCTGGAGGCGGTGAGTGAAGATTGGGCGCGGCGCGCGAGCCCCTATGCACAGCGCCGCGCCAAACAACGGGCGCGACTCGATCTACCCTTGCTGCCCACCACCACCATCGGCTCCTTCCCGCAGACGGCCGAGATCCGCGCCGTCCGGCGCCGCCATCGGAGCGGTGAATTGAGCGAGGCCGAGTACCGGGCGCGGATCCGCGCCGAGATCGAGACCGCCATCCGCCGGCAGGAGGCCCTGGGCCTGGACGTGCTGGTACACGGCGAGGCGGAGCGCAGCGACATGGTGGAGTATTTCGGGGAACGCCTGGAAGGCTTCGCCTTCACCCGCCACGGCTGGGTGCAGTCCTATGGTTCGCGTTGCGTCAAACCGCCCATCCTCTACGGGGACGTGGAGCGCCCCGCCCCCATGACCGTGGACTGGTTTCGCTATGCCCAGTCCCTCACTGAAAAGCCGGTGAAGGGCATGCTCACCGGGCCCGTGACCCTGCTCAACTGGTCGTTCGTGCGCGACGATCAGCCGCGCGCCGCCACCTGCCTGCAACTGGCCCTGGCCTTGCGCGACGAGGTGCGGGACCTGGAGGCCGCCGGGGCCGCCGTCATCCAGATCGACGAGGCGGCCCTGCGCGAGGGACTGCCGCTGCGCCGCCGGCACTGGCAGGCCTATCTGGAGTGGGCGGTGCAGGCCTTCCGCGTGGCCGCTTGCGCAGTGCGCGACGAGACCCAGATCCACACCCACATGTGCTATTCCGAGTTCAACGACATCATCGAGGCCATCGCCGCCATGGACGCCGACGTGGTGACCATCGAGAGCGCCCGCTCGCGCATGAACCTGCTGGAGGCCTTCCGCGACTTCGAATATCCCAACGAGATCGGCCCCGGCGTCTACGACATCCACTCGCCCAACGTTCCCTCGGTGGACGAGATCGAGGCGCTGCTGCGCCGGGCGCTGGCCTGTATTCCCGCCGAGCGCCTGTGGGTCAATCCGGACTGCGGGCTCAAGACCCGGGCCTGGCCCGAGGTGGAGGCCGCCCTGGCCAACATGGTGGCCGCCGCTAGGCGCTTGCGCGCCGAACTGCAAGGCCGGGCGGCCTGAGGCGGCCCGGCCTTCGTTCAGCAGCCGGCGCGCAGGCGGGTGCCGTGGAGCAGCGACAGTTCCAGTTCCGCGGCCGAGAATTCCGTGGGGAACAGGCAGCCGGAGATCTTGGCACCGTTGATGCTGGCGCCGTCCAGCTTGCAGGTGGAGAAATCGATGCCCCGCAAGTCGGCCTGGCGGAAATAGCAATTGCTGAAGTCGATCCCCTCGGCGTGCAGCCCCCGCAGGTCCAGTCCCCGCAGGTCGCAGCCCTGCAGGTCGATGGCCTCGCCCCGCGCCTTGCGCTCGTTGAAGGCCTCGATCTTGCCCTCGCGCAAGAGCTGATACATGGGATCCTGCTTGATTTCCGGTGCGCTCATGTTCACTGATTCCCAATCGTCCTTTCCCCTCTTCATGCAGGGTTCGTGCCCGCCTGGCGGCTGCCGGTATCGCGATTTCCCACTCCGATTTCCCACTCCGATTTCCCACTCTGGCGCCGCCCGTGCTAGGGTGAGCGAAAAAGGAGCTGCACATGAAAAGGGCGTGGCTGTTGATCGCGGTGTTGGCAGGGACCGGCGCCGCCGTCTGGTGGCTGGCCGGCCGGGATGCCGGCGGCAGGGAAGGGCTGACACTCTACGGGAACGTGGACATCCGGGAGGTGCGCCTGGCCTTCAACGGCAACGAGCACGTGGCGGAGGTGCTGGTGGAGGAGGGCGACCGGGTGCGTGCGGGCCAGTTGCTGGCGCGGCTCCACACGGCGCGGCTGGAGGCGCGGGTCCAGGAGGCCCAGGCGCGTCTGGAGGCCCAGCGCCAAGTGGTGGCGCGCCTGAAGGCGGGCAGCCGGCCGGAGGAGATCGCCCGGGCGCGCGCGCAACTGGAGGCGGCACAGGCCCGGGCGCGTGCGGCGGCGGACACCGCCCGGCGCCTGCAGCGCCTGGCGGAGCGCAAGCTCGCCTCGCCAGAGGACGCGGAGAACGCCCGCTATCTGGCCGAGGCCGCGGAGGCGCAGGTGCGGGCCGAGCGCGAGCATCTGGCCCTGTTGCTGGCGGGGCCGCGCCAGGAAGACATCGCCGCCGCCAAGGCCGAGTTGGAGGCGCGCAAGGCGGCCCTGGCACTGGCCCGCGAGATGCTGGACGACGCCCATCTGCGGGCCCCGGCCGCAGGCATCATTCACAGCGGCCGGGAGCCCTCGTGACCGGTAGGGCGGGGCGAAGATTCCAGGCCATGCGCCTGCGCGGCATGATCCGCAAGGAGTTCATCCAGATCGTCCGGGATCCTTCCAGCGTGGCCGTGGCCTTCGTGTTGCCCATCGTGCTGTTGTTGCTGTTCGGCTATGGGGTTTCGCTGGATGCACGCCACATCCCCATCGCCATCGTGGTGGAACAGCCCGATCCGGCCACGACCTCGGTGAGTGCGGCCTTCCGGCACTCGGAATATTTCTCGCCGGTGATCTACCGCAACATCCAGAGTGCACAATCGGCGCTGAAACAGCACCGGGTGGACGCCATCCTGTGGTTGCGGGCGGACTTCGCCCGCCGGCTGTTCGCAGGTGGGGAAGCGCCCATGGCCCTGGGAGTCAACGGCGTGGATGCCAATCAGGCGCGCATCACGGAGGGCTATCTGCAAGGCGTGTGGCTGGCCTGGCTGACCGCCTACGCCCGCGAGCAGGGCCGGGACCTGCCGGTGCCGGTGAGCCTCGAGCCACGCGTGTGGTACAACCCGGCGCTCATCAGCCGCCATTTCCTGGTGCTGGGGCTGGTGGTGCTGCTCAACTCGGCCGCCCTGCTGGTACTGCTGTGCATCCTGGCCGTGCTGGTGATGCGCCGCACCCGCAAGCGATTGGAGTGAGCGGTGATGCGACTGCAGCGGGTCCTGGCGCTGGTGTACAAGGAGTTCCTCGCCTTGCTGCGGGACAAGCGCAGCCGTTTCGTGCTGGTGGTGCCGCCCATCGTGCAACTGGTGGTGTTCGGCTATGCCGCCACCTTCGATCTGGAGAACGTCGACGTGGCGGTGTACAACGAGGATGCCGGGGCCTTGTCTCGCGAGCTGGTGGCGCGCATCGCCGGCTCGCCCCATTTCCGCATCCGCGCCCGTATCGACCGTGACGAGGCCATCGCCCCCCTGGTGGACGAACGCCGGGTGCTGCTGGTCCTGCACATCGGGCCGCGTTTCAGTGCCGAGGTGCTGGCGGGACGCAATGCCCCCGTGCAGGTGATCCTGGATGGGCGCAATTCCAATACCGCCATGATCGCGCTCAATTATCTGCGGGCCATCGTCTTTGCATTCAATCGCGACTGGTTGCGGGAGGCACGGGGTTCGGCGCCACCCGCTCGCTTGGTGGTGCGGGTCTGGTACAACGAAAACCTCAGTTCGCGCTGGTTCATCGTTCCCGGCATCGTCGGCCTGCTCACCCTGGTGGTGAGTCTGGTGGTGACCGCCCTCTCGGTGGCCCGTGAACGCGAGATGGGTACCTTCGATCAGTTGCTGGTGACGCCGCTCACACCCTCGGAAATCCTGCTGGGCAAGATCCTGCCGGGACTGCTCGTGGGCCTGGCCCAGGCCACGCTGGTGTTGTTGCTCGCCGTGTGGTGGTTCGAGGTCCCCCTGCGGGGAAGTATTCCGGCCTTGTACGTGGGCCTGTTGTTGTTTCTGTTTTCGGCGGTGGGCATCGGCCTGATGATTTCCTCGCTCTCGGCCACCCAGCAGCAGGCGGTGCTGGGCGCCTTCCTGTTCCTAGTACCAGCAGTCATTCTGTCCGGTTTCGCCACCCCCATCGCCAACATGCCCGAAGTGGTGCAATGGCTCACCTATCTGGATCCGCTGCGTTATTTTCTGCTCGTGGTACGGGGCGTGTTCCTGGAAGGTGCCGGGTGGGCGGATCTGTGGCCGTATTACTGGCCCATGGCCGTGATGGGCGTGCTGGCCCTGGTGGCCGCGGGTTGGCTGTTCCGGCATCGGAGTCAGTGAGCGATCTCGTGTGGGAATCGACAGCGGCGGGTGATGCGGCTCGTGATGTAGCGTATGATGTGTCGCATCACTCAGCGGATTCCTGCGGCCGTCGCTCCCTGGAGGCGCGGCGCGCCTCTTTTTACGGGTCCGGCAGACTGGAGCAGACACATGATCAAGGAATTCATTCGCGAACCTCGCATCGCCTATTTCTCCATGGAGATCGCCTTGCGCAACGAAATTCCCACCTACAGTGGTGGCTTGGGCGTACTGGCGGGAGATACGGTGCGTTCGGCGGCCGATCTGGAATTGCCGCTGGTGGCGGTGACCCTGGTGAGCCGGTGTGGTTATTTCCGCCAGGAGATCGACGAGACGGGGCGCCAGGTGGAACGTCCGGATGCCTGGGAGCCAGCGCACCATGCGATGCCGATGGACGCCAAGGTGGCGGTCACCATGGAAGGGCGCACGGTGTGGATCAGCGCCTGGCTCTATGTGCTGGAAGGGCACATGAACGGCCGCCAGCCGGTGCTCCTGCTGGACACGGACCTGCCCGAAAACGACCCCCGCGACCGGGAGATCACGCATTATCTCTATGGCGGCGACGAGCGCTACCGCCTGAAACAGGAGATCGTATTGGGCATCGGGGGCAATCGCATGTTGCAGGCACTGGGTTTCGAGATCGAGCGCTATCATTTGAACGAGGGGCATTCCGCCTTTCTGGCCCTGGAGCTGTTGTTGCGCCATGCCTACTCCCCGGAGGACGTGCGACCCGGGGAATCCCCCTATGACATTCCCCGGGTGCGGGAACAGTGCATCTTCACCACTCATACGCCGGTGGAGGCCGGGCACGACCGCTTTTCCTACGAGTTGTGGCAGCAGGTGGAAGACGGCTATGTGGATCTGCCCACCCTGAAACGGCTGGCCGGCGATACCGATCTCAACATGACCCGCCTGGCCCTCAATCTCAGCGAACATGTCAACGGCGTGGCCAAGCGCCATGCCGAGGTCTCGCGGCGCATGTTCCCGGGTTACCGGGTGAAGGCCATCACCAACGGCGTGCATCCTCATTTCTGGACCTGCGAGTCTTTCGCCAGGCTCTACGACACCCACCTCACGGGCTGGTGCCACGAACCCGAGCTGTTGCGCCGGGTGGATTGCTGCATCGCTGAAGAGGCCATCTGGGCCGCTCACCAGGAGGCCAAGGAGAAAATGGTGGCGCTGGTACAGGAACGATGTGGCGTGACCCTGGATCTCCACCTGCCGGTGTTGGGCTTTGCGCGGCGCATGACCGCCTACAAGCGCCCCGATCTGCTGTTCAGCGACCTGGAGCGCTTGAAACAGATCGCCGCCCGCCATCCCTTCCAGATCGTCCTGGCGGGCAAGGCCCATCCCCGGGACGAGGGAGGCAAGCGCCTCATCGAGATCTTGCACGGGCACATACGGGCGCTGGCGGGCACGGTGACCGTGGCCTACGTGCCCAATTACGACCTGGAGGTGGCACTGGCACTGGTGTCCGGTGTGGACGTGTGGCTCAATACGCCGTTGCGTCCATTGGAGGCCTCCGGCACCAGCGGTATGAAGGCCGCCTTCAACGGCGTGCCCAGTCTCAGCGTCATGGATGGCTGGTGGCTGGAGGGTTGCGTGGAAGGGGTTACCGGCTGGGCGGTGGGTGAGGGCAGCGAGGCGGACAACGACCGCGATGCCCGTTCCCTGTACGACAAGCTGGAGCAAGTGGTGCTGCCCCTCTATCACGCCCGGGAGCGCAGTGCCTGGATCGCGGTCATGAAAGGGGCCATCAGCCTCAATGCTTCCTATTTCAACAGCCATCGCATGATGCGGCGCTATGCCACCGAGGCCTATATCCGATGATCGTGCTCGGGTTTTTGCGGCATCCAAGACATCGCGGATGCCGGCCGATCGGCTGCCGGAATCGATAGTGCACTCCTATCGATGAAATAAAAATAATTCATTGGAATTATCGGCTGACGGCCCCTATGATCTCGGGTGAAGGTTGCGATTTTCCGTGCCGCCGGCCCGCAGGCCGGCGGCGAAATCACGCACGGTTTCCAACGAGAAGAGGAGGCAAGTCATGAGATTCGCGAACATTTCCGTACATGCGGCAGCGGCCGTATTGGCTGCGGCCGGCGTGCTGCAGGCCGGTCCGGCCCGCGCCCTGGAGCCCCTGCCGGCCCAGCCGCCGGTGCCGGCCGACAACCCCATGTCGGCGGCCAAGATCGAGCTGGGCAAGATGTTGTTCTTCGATCCGCGCCTGTCCATCGACGGTACGGTGTCGTGCAATTCCTGCCACAACGTCATGACCAACGGCACCGACAATCGGCCGGTGTCGGTGGGGGTGAAGGGACAGAAAGGAGGGCGTTCGGCCCCCACGGTGTTCAACGCCGCCTTTCTCAGCGCCCAGTTCTGGGATGGACGTGCGGCCACCCTGGAGGATCAGGCCAAGGGTCCCATCCTCAATCCCATCGAGATGGGCATGCCGTCGGAAGAGGCGGTGCTGGAGCGGCTGCGCAAGATCCCAGGATACGTGGCCAAGTTCGCCGAGGTCTTCGGGGAGAACGGTCTGACCTACGACAACATCGCCAAGGCCATCGCCGCCTACGAACGGACCCTCATCACCCCCAACAGCCCCTTCGACCGTTACATGCGTGGTGACAAGTCCGCCATGAGCGAAGAGGCCTTGCGGGGCATGGAATTGGTGCAGTCGGTGGGTTGCACGGCCTGCCACACCGGGCCCAATTTCGCCGGTCCGGCCAATCTGCCGGTGGGGCAGGGCTTCTTCCAGAAATTCCCCACTTTCACCAACAACGAATACGTGAAGAAATACGATCTCATGAGCGATACCGGCCTGCACAGCGTCACCGGCAAGGAGGAGGACAAGTACATGTGGCGGGTGCCCACCTGGCGCAACGTGGCCTTGACCGCACCCTATTTCCACAATGGCTCGGTGAAGACCCTGGACGAGGCCGTGCGGGTCATGGCCAAGACCCAGCTCAACAAGGACCTGAAGCCGGACGAGGTGCGCGCCATCGTCGCCTTCCTCAACAGCCTGACGGGTGAGATCCCGCCGCAGACCATGCCCGTGTTGCCGCAGACGGCCAATATGAGCGTGGTGGGGGATCAGTGACCGGAAGCCGTTTCCACGGCTACCTGCGAGAAGGGCGCTCCGGCGCCCTTCTTTTTTGCAGGTTCAGTGACCCAAGGTCGGGTCAGGGATTGGGCACCTGCGCGGCAATCATGGGTTGATCCGGCCGAAACCATCCACGAAAGAGTGCACCGTAATGGTGCGATGTGATGGCAGCGTTGATCTGTATTCACCAAAATGGTGCGGGCGAGAAGGGTGTTTTCGATCAAATCGTATTCAAACGTTTGATTCTATTTATATTTTTTGGGTGGCACAAATCCTGCTCGCCAGGGATGACCCTCGTGCACCGGCCAGGCCGGCACGAGGCGGAGTGACGCATCGACGAAAGACATCATCATTTTCGATTCGCAAGAGAGAGGAGTTTGAACCCATGAAACTGAACAACAACAAGCCGCGTGCCCTGGCGTGGGCCACTTCCGCCCTGATGGGTGCCGGGATGGTCGCCGGGATGATTTCCAGCGCCGCTCAGGCCGCGGACGTACCCACGCTGGGGGAGGTGTTGGGCGCATCGGGTGTCGAGATCAGCGGCTACGTGGATACCTCGTACACCTATACCGATCTGGGGACCGATCCCATGTTTCGGGCCTTCGACACTGACGCCAATTCCTTCAATGTCAACATGATCGGCCTGTCACTGAGCAAGCTGCCCGAGCAGGGTTGGGGCGGCGCCGTGGTGCTCAACGCCGGTTCGGATGCCAATGTCACGGCCGCGGCGGGTTCCGGTGGCAGCGACGAATTCGACATCCAGCAGGCCTACGTGAGCTACGCCAGCGGTTCCGCACAGTGGCTGTTCGGCAAGTTCGCCACTCTACAAGGCGCCGAGGTCATCGAGAGCAAGGACAACTGGAACTTCTCGCGTTCCCTGTTGTTTTTCAATGCCATTCCCTTTACCCACACGGGCGTGCGGGTGAGTTTTCCTTTGAGCGACGCCATCGGCCTCACTGTGGGCGTCAACAACGGCTGGGACAATCTGGTGGACGACAACGCTTCCAAGTCTCTGGAGGCCCAGATCAGCCTGGCCCCTGCCGAGAACTGGTTCTTCAACGTCCAGGGCATGATAGGGGACGAGGAAGCCAATGGCAAGGATGAATCACGTACCCTCATCGACATCGTTACGGGCTGGGATGTCACCGAGGCCCTGTCCCTGCTCTTCAATGCCGACTTCGGCACCCAGGAGAACGGTGCCGCGGGAGGCAAGGATGCCAGCTGGAGCGGGTATGCTGCTTATGTGAATTACAAGTTTTCGCCCATGTGGCGCATAGCCTTGCGCCTCGAGTCCTTCAGCGACGACGATGGGTTCCGCACCGGCACCAAGCAGACCTTGCAGGAAGGCACCGTGACCTTGGCCTACATGCCTTCCGAGCACGTGGAATTTCGGGGTGAAGTCCGTCGCGACACCTCGGACGAGGACGTGTTCATGGACTACGAAGGGAAGCCTCAGGATTCCCAGACCTCCGTGGCCTTCGAGGCGATCTTCATCTATTGAATGAAGCGAACCCTGTTTGGGTTGGTTGACGTAGCAACGACGCCAAGGCGTCACATTCAGGCCCAGTGCGCGTAGCGCCTGGGCCTATTTTTATATGGGGGGGAACAAGCGGTATCAGGATTTCGAGTGTATCGGAGTCACCGGTGCCGGCGCAGGAATTCGGCCTTGCGCAAGGGGATCACACGGCCGTCGCAGGAGGGGAGAAAGGGTCCCCGACCTGCGGGGGATTTGAAGCATTCGCGCCGGGCGGAATGGTGCGCGCCCTGTGGGGCCACCTCCGGCGCGAGTGCCGAGGGGCCATCGTGTTTTCTTCGGATCCAGCGGCGAAACAGCTTGTTCATGGCGATTCCTACCTTCCCGATGTGAGTAGGAAGAAATACTAAAACGTAATATTTCATAAGTCAACCCCTCCCCAGAAAAGCTATGGGTGGATGGCCGGTTTGCCATGGGCGGGGGGAGGGGATCAGGATGTGAAATCGAATCCAGCCGGAACCTGTCAACGTTTTTCCCACCGGGCCGTTGTTTGAACATGGACGTGGAACGATCCCGGATACACGGTGGAGAGTGAAGATCTGGAGAAGTGATGCCTTTTTGGCCGGCGCGAAGGGTGCCTGTACTGCATGGCGGTGCTGGCCACCGGCAATCGGGGCGAGGCCTTGGATCTGGTCCAGGAGGCTATCTACAAGCCGGTGCGCCATTATGCGCACCGGTCGGAATCGGAATGGGCCCCGTTGCTGTATCGTATCCTGCAGACCGCCATCCGGGACTGGTAGCGGCGCCAGCGCGTGCGGCGCGGCGTGCTACGGTGGTGGGTGCGCCCGCGCACGCAAGAGCGCCGCCGTGCCCTGCGCGAGCGATGGCGGCACATGACCCCGCAGGAGCGCCGCCTGCATTCGCTGCGCCACCGCGAGCTGAGGCCCCAACTCCATGACCAGCTTCGTGACCAGCGGCGCGATCTACGGCGGCGTGATCTGCAACGCCCGCCTCACCACCCCCTGCACGAGCGTCCCGCCGCTTCCAGGCGCTGAAGCAGCTCTTCCGCCGCTGTCAACTGATTCTCCACTCCTGCGTTGAGACTGGATGAACGGTGCCCCCGCATGCCCTTGCGAGGGGGTGTCCGAATGTTTCACGGTTGCAACGACGAGGAGTACGAACATGCGCACAGAAACGGATCGAAGGCGGCTTTGGACATGGCCCTTCCTGGTGTTGTTGCTGGTGCTGGCCGCCTGTCAGGACGGTGGTAGCGGTCAGGCGCTGTTGGGAGAAGCGGTGGAGGAACAGGGTGAGGTGATCATCGGCCTCACCGACGCCGAAGGAGACATCGCCAGTTACACGGTGGACGTCCTGTCGCTGACCCTCACCCAGGCCGACGGCGCGGTGGTGGAAACCTTGCCGCTCGAGACCCGTGTGGATTTCGCCCAATACACGGAGATGACCGAGTTCCTCACTGCGGCCACGGTGCCCAGCGGGACCTATGTCAAAGCGGTGATGACGGTGGATTATCGCAATGCCGATCTCCAGGTGGAGGACGCAGCGGGTAATGTGATCCCGGTGCTGGTGGAAAATATCGTCGGCGAGGCGGGCGAACCCGTCACCACGCTGGCGCTGGACGTGCATCTGGAGGCGCGCAGCCAACTGGTGATCGCTCCCGGCGTGCCGGCTCATCTCACGCTGGATTTCGATCTCGCTTCTTCCAATTGCGTGTCCTTCGACGCGGATGGGCATCCCGTGGTGACGGTGGCGCCGGTGCTGTACGCCGATGTGGAGCTGGAGCGCCCCAAGCCGCATCGCCTGCAGGGGCTGTTGGACGGGGTGGCCGTGGAGGAGCAGTTCTTCTCGGTGTTGTTGCGCCCTTTCCGGCATCATCTGTCCAGCGGCGGGCGTCATTTCGGGACCCTGCGGGTGCAGACTGGTGACGAGGACCCGCTTCGAGATCGACGGGCGCAGCTATGAGGGACAGGAAGGGTTGCGCGCCTGGGCAGCGATGGCCTGTGTTGGATCTTGCCGGTGCCGGCCGCTTCCATCACGCGCGCCAGGGCGGCGTGATTCTCGATCTGAGTGCCAATGGAGACGAGTTTTTGGTGGTGCCGCGCCTGGACGGCGAGGGGCGCTTCGTCATTCGCCAGCACGGAGTGGCGCAGCTGTACGCACGCTTCGATCGTTTCATGGCCGATCTGCAGGCCCGGCACGCCGAAGGCGCGGCCGTGGCGCGCATCCAGGGCAAGGGCGATCTGGATCGCCAGGCGGCCCTGTTCACGGCACGGGTGATCAAGCTGCATTTGCGCTGAGTCACACGGGTACTGCGTTAGGCACTGCGGGCAGACGGCCGTCTGCCCGCAGGTTTTTTCAGGCGCGGTCCTGGCAGTCGGATTGAGAATCAGCGACACCCTTATCGCTATCGGCCAGGGCCGGCAGCCGTTCACACAGTTCCGTCAGGGGCAACGGGCGGGCAAAGTGATAGCCCTGCCCGTAGTCACAACCCATGGCCACTAGCATGTTGCGCGTCTGTGCATCCTCGATCCCTTCGGCCACCACGTGCATTCCAAGGTTGTGGGCCAGGTCGATGACGGACTGGACGATCTGGCGGTTGTGCTGGTTGTGGACCATGTCCAGTACGAAGGTCTTGTCGATCTTGAGTTCGTCCACGGGCAGGCGCTGTAGATAGGCCAGCGAGGAATAACCGGTGCCGAAGTCGTCGATGGAGAGACGGATGCCTAGATCGTGCAGAGCTTCTAGGATGCACAAGGCCCGCGCTGGATCGGTCATCATGGCATTTTCCGTGATTTCGAGAACCAGCGTCTCCGGAGGGGTGCCCCAGATGTTCATGATACCGTGTACCAGAGTAACGATCTCCCGGTCGTTCAGCAAGCAAGGGGACAGATTGATTGCCAGAGCGGTTCTGGGCAGGATGTCATGCAGTCGTCGTTGCTCGCGCATGGCGGTGTTGAAGGTCCACGTGCTCAGCTGATCAATCAATTCGCTGCGTTCCGCCACGGCGATGAAGACTTCAGGACTGATCCAGCCATGTTCGGCGTGGTACCAACGCAACAAGGTCTCGAAACCATGCACCCGGCCTCGTTGCAGGTCGAACTGTGGCTGGTAATACAGCTTGAGCCGGTTGTCGTTCAGGGCTTGCGCGAGTTCCAGCTGCAATTCCAATTGTTGATGTCCGCCCCATCCCTGGCACTTTTCATAAAGCATACGTTCCTGCTGTTGCATCTTGGCTTGGTACAGTGCCATGTCGGCAGCTTGCAAGAGGGCCTGGCCATTCGAGGCATGTAAAGGATACACGGCGCCTCCGCAGCGGACCGCCACAGCCAGTTCCAGGCCACCTGCGGTATGCCGGCCACTGATGGCGGCGTGGATCTTCTGCATGGCGAGTTCAGCCACTTGCGGGGTCTTGAGAGCCAGCAAGAGCACGGCGAATTCGTCGTGTCCCAGATAGAAGAGAGGGTCACCAGGACGCAGTACTTGTCGTATGCGTTCTGCTGCGGCCGCCAGTACCGCGTCTCCCACGCGCTGGCCGTAGCCGGCGTTGATGCGCCGGAAATCACGTAGGTCGAATAGCAAGAGGGCCAGGTTGTGGCCTGCACCGGCGGTGTCGATTTGCCGGTCCAGCAGGTCCAGCAACTGTGCGCGGGTGAGGGATTGGGCGGCAGTCACGGACATGTCACAAATAATAATCCCGTACATCGATACCGTGACTGCCTGGCGGCAATGGACGTTTGATCTCGATGAGTCTCCCTTGCGAGTCCTTGGGGTCGTCCAGGAGATTGAGGATCACTTGACGTGTATAAGGACGCTTATCTGGGCCCAGGATCAGCATGATACGAGGGCGCAGGCGCCGGGTACGATTCTGGGACAGGACCAGCCCTACCTCGCCAGTATTCAGTTCTACCAGGGTGCCGGGAGGATAGGGGCCGATGCACTGGATGAATTGTTCCACCATGTCGCTCTGGAAATCCTTATCTCGGCAGTCGTACAGCAGTTTAATGGCTTCACAGGAGGAGAGGGCAGGACGGTAGGGGCGATCACTGGTAATGGCGTCGTAACAGTCCACCAACGCCGCGATGCGGCCGTTGACCGGGATTTGGGGGCCTCCAACGCCGCGCGGGTAGCCGCGTCCGTCGTGGCGTTCGTGATGGTGCAGGACCACGGAGACGATGTGTGGGTTACTGCCCTCCATTTCCCGCACCAGCTCGACCCCGATCTGGACGTGGCGCTTGATGAGCGCGTATTCTCGCTCGGTGAGGCGTCCTCGTTTGTGCAGCAGCTCCACCGGTAACTGCAGCTTGCCGATGTCGAACAGGAGCGTACCAATGGCCAGATGTTCCAGTTCTTCCTGAGGCAGCCCCAGGTGGCGACCAAAGGCGATAGCCAGCCCACTGGCGTCCACGCAGTGGGCATAGGCATAGTTGTCGCGTTCTTTCAGTTGTTTCAGCCACAGGAAGGCATCAGGATTACGCAGGATGCTGGCAATCATCTGTTGAAGTTGTCGGCGCACGGCCTTGATCTTGATCTTGCGCCGAGCTTTCACATCCTCCATGATGTTGGTGACCAGGTCCAAGGTGTTGTCGTAGCCCTGGCGGGCGATCTTGAATTCTTCCTCCATACTGGTGACAGTGGGATAGCGTTCTGCCCCGCGGGGCTCCCTGAAGATGCGCGCCAGCTTGTCTTCATAGGCGTGTTGGGTGTTGACCAGCAGTTTTCTCGGTACCGGTTTCCCCTTCACGGGATCCACGTACACATAGTCGCAATATTCGCGCAGGCGGCGGATGTCGTCTATGCTCTGGACATGGAAACCCTGGAACAGGAAGTCGGTTTCCAGCCAGGGACGGTCGAGCCGAGAGACGTACATTCCGAACTTGAGGTGTTCCACGCGGATCTTTTGCAGGGAATTGGACATGGTGATCGTACTGGCTTCTTTGCAACGATGTGGCCGATGTCCCGTTCTTGTTGGCTGGTCTCAATTTGATATCGGCCGCCAGCGTTCGAAATCAAGCTTGGATCGGGTCCTGCGGTATGCTGGCGACATTCTAACGGATTGAAAAGAAAGATGGATCTCCAAAACATGTTTGTGGCGCGCCGAAATCGGGTAGAATGCTCAACCAACGGTCCCCTGCGCGCCGTGAGCCTCGGCTCCTGTGCGAGCGGCCGGACCGAATGCCTGGAATCGCCATGGAGAGTACAACGATGCGTATTGTGGGGCTGAAGAACCATCGCAGGTGGGTGCTGGCGGGTATTGCCGCCGGTGTGTTGATGTTCGCGATGCCCGCCTGGGCACGCACGCCGTCGTCTCCGGGGGCCAATGTGTACATCGTTTCTCCCGTCCATGGAGAAGTGGTGCGCAGCCCGGTGCGGGTGCGCTTCGGCCTGCAGGGTATGGGTGTCGCCCCGGCCGGGGTGGCGAAGCCCGGTACCGGCCATCATCATTTGCTCATCGACGTGGAGCGGTTGCCGCCGCTGGACCGGCCCCTGCCCAAGGATGCCAACCATCGCCATTTCGGAGGTGGACAGACAGAGGTGTGGCTGGATTTGCCGCCGGGCAAGCATACACTGCGCCTCATCCTGGGTGATCACGATCACGTGCCCCACGATCCACCTCTGGTTTCCGAAGCGATCACCATAGAAGTAGTTCCCTGAGTGGCGCCGGGACGCCCTTCACGGCCGTCCCGAAGCGGGCGTATCGCTGGAGATGAGGCGGGCCGGGATGGGGTTGCGGGGCGCGGCGGCGTATACTAAGACAAACGATGACAAAGCCTCATTCAGCGGGTCTCTGGACGGTCAGTCCGCTAGGCGCGCCGACGCCGGCATAGCCTGAGCTATGCCAAGGGGGCGCAACACCGCGGATGGCCGTCCAGAGGCCCGCCCCGAGATCCGCTCCAGGGGGAGCGCGCCGGATGCGGCGCCTCGGTGTTGCGCTTCTTGCCAAGGGCCGGGCCATTGCCTGCGAAGCGCGCCTTGATGCGGCGCATCGGGCACGCTCTGAATGAGGCTTTATCATCGTTTGTCTTAGTAAGACCGGTGGGGCGCCTCGCGAATCCCCTCGCCCTCTGGCCACGCGACGATTCCTTGCATTTCCACAGGGGGACAATGATCCGCCCGTACGTCCCAAAGCGGTTTTACATGATCCACTTGGGCAGATCTCTTGATGGACGAACTCAAGAAAGGGGACTAGCAGGCTGTTGAAATTCGCTCGGGCGAGGGCGAGACAAGGCGAAAATGGCCGAGAAAGCGCAGTTTACAAATAGGTAAATGAGCATTTCGAGGCCATTTTCAACACCGGATCGCGCCGCGTGAGTAGAATTTCAACAGCCTGCTAGCGCGTCAGGGCCTCGTTCAAGGCCTCTTGCAACTCCAGGATCTTTTCGTTGCTGGCCCGCAGGCGCGCGGACAGGGACTCGGCCAGCAGCCGGAAGAAAACGGCGCAGAAGGCGTCCCGTTCGGCCCGCGGCAGGTGCTGCACCTGGGCGCCGTCGATGGCCAGGCACAGGGTCTCGGCCACCGCTTCCACGGTGGCGGAACGGGGTTCGAGGTCGATGAGCACCTGCTCTCCGAACGTGGTCCCCGGCTCGTTCAGGCGGGCCAGTTCCTGCTCCTGCTTGAGCACACACACTTCACCGTCCAGCAGGATGTAGGCCCAATGATCGTATTCGCCTTCGATGGCGATCACTTCCCCCGGCTGGAACTTGCGCAGGCGGCTGATGGCCAGCAGGCGTTCGAGATAGTCGGGCTGCTCACAACCCAACAGGGGCAGATAGCCATAGCGCTCGATGAGATGCGCGCGGCCGGTGAGATACGGCGTTTCTTCCACGAAGACTCCGAAATCAAGATCTGGAAACGGGGATCAAGCACCCCACCCTTGTATCGTGATCCGATACAGGAAACTTTATGGAATGAAACCCGTCCCGGCGCGCCGCCGCACAAGGATCAAGCCGTGGTCCGGCGCTGCAAATGCCGGTCGCGCAGGAATTCGAGCAGGCCCATGCAGGCCATCTCGATCATGTCCAATACGCGTTCGAACCCGGTACTGCCCCCGTAGTAGGGATCGGGCACCTCCCGGAGACCCAAGGCCGGTGCATGGTTGAGCAACAAAGAGAGTTTGTGTTCCTGGGCCGGCGGGCACAAGGCGCGCAGATGCGCCAGATTGTCCTCGTCCATGGCCAGGATGTAATCGAATATGGCGAAATCCTCCAGGCAAACCTGCCGGGCGCGCAGCGCGCTGAGATCGACTCCGCGGCGCCGGGCCGCTTCCTGAGCCCGCGGATCGGGCGGGTTGCCCACGTGGTAGGCATGCGTGCCGGCCGAATCCACCAGGACCTGGTCCTGCAACCGGTGCTGCACCAGCAACTGCCGGAACAGACCCTCGGCCGTGGGCGAACGGCAGATGTTGCCCATGCAGACGAACAGGATCTTTATTTTTCCATTCTCGTTCAAATTCTTACCCTACTCCTTGTGAATCCGGCCCCGATTATACCCCGATGGGCCCGCGAAGCAACGCAAACAAAAAATCAATGGGGTCGGAGTCGTTACTCCGACCCCATTGATTTTTCTCCGCGCCGGTTTTGCGCTGGCGGGATTTGCGCTAAGCTCAATGAGACGTGCCGCTCGGCGGGCGGGGGATCGCCGGGAAAGCCCTGCAAAACGCGAGGGAGGATGACGCATGAAGACGAGCGATTCGGTGCAGGATTCACCACGTGCGGATATGCGCATCGCCCAGATGCGCACCTTCATCGGCAGGCGCGCCCGCTATCAGGGCCGTTCGTACGAAATCATCGAAGTCCTGGAGGACGTCCCCTCCCTGGTACTCCGTGAATGCGGGGCCCACACCACCATCCAGGCCGACCAGCACGGCGAGGCGCACCGGCGCGTGCCGCCCACCCTCACCCTGCCCATCCCCGCCGCGGAGGACGGCAGCGCCGATCTCGAGGGTGTGGGCCTGGAGCTGGTGGAAGAGAGGCCGGAGTCCATCCCCGCGGACAGCCTGGTGAGCTGAGCGGTATATCGGGCTGCGGAAGACCTTGTCCGCCGCCTCCGCCTGCACCGTTACCGTCAGGCCGCCAGCAGGCGTTCCACCCGTTCCAGATCCTCTTCGGTATCCACCCCCGGCCCGGGCACCTCGCAGGCCTGCACCACGTGGATGCGGCGCCCGTGCCACAGGACCCGCAACTGTTCCAGGCATTCGCACCGCTCCAGATCGCAGGCCGGCCAGCGCACGTACTCGCGCAAGAATCCCGCCCGATAGGCATACAGGCCGATGTGGCGGTGATACATCTCCGTCTCCGGCAGGCGTTCGGTGGTCACGGCGAAGGCCTCGCGATCCCAAGGAATGGGCGCGCGGCTGAAATAGAGGGCGAAACCCGCGGCATCGCAGACCACCTTCACCACGTGCGGGTCGAACAACTCGGCGGTGGTGGTGACGGGCGTGCACGCGGTGCTCACGGCGGCAGTCTCGTGCGCCGCCAGGTCCGCAGCCACCTGCTCGATGAGCGCCGGAGGCATCAAGGGTTCATCGCCTTGCAGATTGACCACGATGTCTTCCTCCTCGAAACCCAGTCGCTCCACCACCTCCGCCAAGCGGTCGGTCCCCGAGGCATGCTCCCGGGCCGTGAGCAAGGCCCGGCCACCGAAGGCGGTCACCACCTCGGCGATGCGGGCATCGTCCGTGGCCACGAGTATTTCGCGCGCGCCGCTGGCCGTGGCCTTCTCATAGACGAGTTGAATCAGAGGACGGCCGGCGAGCAGCCGCAGGGGCTTGCCCGGCAGGCGCGTGGCCCCATAGCGGGCCGGAATCACCACCACGAAGCTCACTCGATCTCCTCGTCCGGGGGCAGGCGCCGGGCCTCGTCCTCCAGCATCACCGGGATGTCGTCCCGGATGGGATAGGCCAGGCGGTCCACCTTGCACACCAGTTCCTGGGCCTCTTTTCGGTACACCAGCGGCCCCTTGCAGAGGGGGCAAGCGAGAATGTCCAGCAGCTTCTTGTCCATGGGCGGATTCCTGTGCAGTCGTTCGTTCAGTCTTGTTTCTGTTTGGTGGCCAGGGACAGGCGCTCGATGCCCGCATGGCGGGCCGCGTCCATGGCGGTCACCACGTACTGGTGAGGCGTCTGGGCATCGGCGCTGATCACCAGGGGTGGTGGCGGACCCTCGCCGATGGCCTGGCGCAGGGCCCGTACCAGGGTCTCCATTTGCTTGTTCACCAGAGCCTTCTGATTCACGTAGAACCGCCCCTGGGCGTCGATGAGAACCTCCAGCGGCGGTTCCTGTTCCGGCGGCGCCTCGACCGTCGCCTCGGGCAGGTCCACGGTGATGGCCGACTCCTTGGTGAAAGTGGTGGACACCATGAAAAAGATCAGCAGCAGGAACACCACGTCGATCAAGGGCGTGAGATTGATGTCGGGGTCCTGGCGGATGGTGTGGCGGAACTTCATGACGCGCGCCGACGCATGGACTCGTCCATCTCCCGGTCACCGTGGATGACGGCCACCAGCTTGAGCGATTCCTGCTCCATGTCGATCACCAACTGATCCACCCGGCCGCGGAAGTAACGATAGAACATGAGGCTGGGAATGGCCACGGACAGGCCGGCCGCCGTGGTCAGCAGGGCCTCCGAGATGCCACCCGCCAGGGCGCTGGGATTGCCCACGCCCACGGTGGTGATGGCGGTGAACACCTTGATCATGCCGATCACCGTGCCCAGCAATCCCAGCAGGGGTGTGATGGAGGCGATGGTACCCAGGGTGTTCAGATAGCGTTCCAGTTCCGCCACCACGTGGCGCCCGGTCTCCTCGATGCTCTCCTTCATGATCTCGCGATCGTGATGCATGTTCATCAGACCGGCGGCCAGGATACGGCCCAGGGGCGAACTGCTGCGCAGGCTGGAGATGCGGGTGGCATCCAACTCGCCCTTCTGCGCCCATTCCCAGATCTGGCTCACGAGATGTCCGGGACAGATGCGCTTGCGCTGCAGGGACCAGAAGCGCTCCACGACGATGGCCAGGGCGATGATGGAGCACAACAGGATGGGCAGCATCAACCAGCCGCCGGCGGCGATGAGTTCGTACACCTGGAATCGTCCCTCTTACGTTAGTCGGATTGTCGAGTTCGCGCCAAACGGTCGCGCTCCCAAACGATCGCGCTCAATGATACTGCAAGCATCATTCAATCACCATGCCAATAGCGGCGCGCCATGCTGCGGTACAGTTGCGGGGCCGGCAGCTCGCCCGTGCCGCCCAACCGGAAGTGCATGGCACCGTGGCGAGCGCTGTCCAACAGGCGGCTGCCCTGGGCGCGGTAACGCTGTACAACGGCCGCCGCAGGCAAGCGGTAGCGATTGCGATAACCCACCGCGAAGAGGGCGTAGTCCGGGCGCACCGCGGCCACGAAGGCCGGAGTGGAAGAGGTGCGGCTGCCATGATGGGGCACCACCAGGATCTGTGACGCCAGGCCGGCACGGTGGTGCCGCAACAGGGCCCGTTCGCCCCGCCGTTCGATGTCGCCTGGCAACAACACGGCGTGGCGGCCCGCCCGGATGCGCAGTACGCAGGAGGCGTCGTTACCCCGCAAGTCGGAAACAGGTTGTGGATGGAGCATGTGGAAGGAGATGCCGTTCCAGCGCCAGTGCTGGCCCGCCCTGCAGGGCGCCGGCGGCGGCCCCTCCCACCCCGCCGCAGGCGGGACGCGCGCGGGCGCACTGGCCAGGATGCGCGCCACCGGCAGCGCGGCCAGCAAGGTGGCCGCCCCGCCGCTGTGGTCCCGGTCCCCGTGCCCCAGCACCAGGAGATCCACGCGCCTGATCCCGCGGCTGCGCAAGAAAGGCACCAGCACCGCCGATCCCGCGTCGAAGCGATCGCTGTAGCGCGGGCCGGTGTCGTACACCAGCACGTGCTCGCGGGTTTGTGCCACTGCCGCCAGCCCCTGGCCCACGTCCAGCAGGGTGAACCACAATTCCCCCTCCGCGGGCCGCGGCTGCAGCGGCAGGACCAGAGGCAACAGGCCCAGCACACCCAACCAGCGCCCCGGCAGGCCGCGCGGCGCCAGGCACAACAATACCGCCACCACCGCCACGGCCAGGCCCCAGGCGGGCGGGGCGTGGAACCACTGCGCACCCGGCCAGGCGGCCATCGCCTCCAGCACGGGCCACAACCCGGACAGGCACAGGACAGCGGCCTGGAGCAGGACCTCGCCCGCCGCAGGCCACAAGGGCAACAACACGGCGCCCAGCAAGGCACAGGGCACCACCAGCAGGCCCACCCAGGGCACGGCGAGGAAATTGGCCAGCGGCGCCGCCAGGGCCTGCTGGTGAAAGAACCACAGGGACAAGGGCGCCACCCCCAGGGCCGCCACCCAATGCAGGCGCCCCCAGCGCCACCAGGCGCCGCGTGCGGCGGGGCGCCCGCCCATGGCGAAGAGGATTCCGGCCACGGCGGCAAAAGAGAGCCACAGGCCAGCGGACAAAACCGACAGGGGATCCCACCACAGGACGCCCCACAGGGCCAGAGCCAGAACGTCCCCGGGGCGCCACCGGGTCTGGAAAAACCAGGACACCATGGCCACGCCCACCATGATCAGGGCCCGTTGCGTGGGCACGGAGAACCCCGCCAGGGCGGCGTAGACTCCGGCAGCCAGGAGGGCTGCCACGGCGGCGGCGCGCGGCGCCGCCAGGTACAGGCTCAAGGCCGGCACGCGGCTCCAGCCCCAGCGCACCAGCCAGAAGGCCAGGCCGGCCACCATCCCTACGTGCAGGCCCGAAATGGCCATCAAGTGGGTGGTGCCGGTACCGCGCAGCACCTGCCAATGATGTTCCTGGATGCCCTGGCGCTCGCCCATGGCCAGGGCCGCCACCAGACCGCGCAGCTCCCACCCCGCCAGGCGGGTGTCGATCTCCCGGTAGAGGGCCTGGCGCAGGCGATCCAGAGACCACCGGAGGGACCAGGAGGATACTGGCCAAGAAGGCGGCGGAGCGAGCCGCTCGTGACCGGCGCCGGCGCGCACGTAGCCCGTGGCCCGCACGCCCTGGCGGAACAGCCAGCCCTCGTAGTCGAAGCCGCCGGGATTCATGAACCCCCGCGGCCGCTTCAGGCGTACCGTGAAACGCCACCGCTCCCCCGCCACCAGCGCGGGCACCCGGCGGCCATACCAGCTCAGTCGCAACCGCTGTGGCAGATCGGTAAAACCCGGCGCGTCCTCGAAACGCTCCACGCGCAAGAAGAAACGCACGCCGTCTTCCGATCGGCGGGGAATGCCCTCGATCACGCCCGTCACCCGCAGGTCCCGGCCCTCCAAAGCGGGCGGCAAGGCGGTGGCCAATCCGGTGCCGGCATGCCACAGGGCCCACAGTGAGCCGGCGGCGAACCACAGCGGCAATCGCCAAAGCGGTGAAACCCGTATGATCAGCAGAAGAATGATCCCCAGCAGAATAAGCGCCCAGGCGCTGCTCCAGCGCACCGTCTCTTGCAGGGGCAGCTGCGGCAAGCCCTGCACCAGCAGGATGCCGCCGAGAAAGACAAACATTCCCTGTCTCATGTTTCCGGATTCCTTTCCGATCAGGGATAATGTGGGGCTGGAAGAGACGCGCGGATGCCAAAACGATTATTGAAACGCTACCTGCCCGATCACGACACGATCCGGCAACACAGACACCTGCGATGGTTCGGCAGACTGCTCCACGACCCCAATCTGTGGCACCTCAACCGGCGCTCCGTGCCCGGTGCCTTCTCCGTGGGCCTGTTCATGGCCTTCGTCCCCGTGCCCTTCCAGATGGTCCTGGCCGCCGGCGCCGCCATCGCCCTGCGCGTCAATCTGCCCATCTCCGTGGCCCTGGTCTGGATCACCAACCCCGTCACCATGGGGCCGATCTTCTATCTCGCCTACAAGACCGGCGCCCTGATCTTAAATCAACCCCTAGAGGATGTCAGTTTCGAACTGAGCTTCGACTGGCTGGCGAGCCAACTGGCCCAGATCTGGCAACCCTTCCTGCTCGGATGCTTCTTGTTCGGCACCCTCGCCGCCCTGGGGGGCAATCTGTTCATCCGCACTTTCTGGCGCCTGTCGGTGCGCAAGCACTGGCAACTCCGCAGGGAACGCCGGAGGCAGCGGCGGGAAGACCGCATGGAAAGAGAAACGGACACCCCGACCCCCGCGGGCATCTTGCAGGAAGATCGCGAGTCCAGAGAAATCACTGGCAAGATCACCGGCAAAGCCACTGGCAGGATCGATTAAATAGCGCCGGGTCGGGTACCTCTATGGCACCGCCGCCTTCAGTATCCCGCCCTCCAGCACCAGCACCCGATCCATGTGCTGTGCCAGCTTCCGCTCGTGGGTCACCACCAGAAAGCTGGTTCGGTAACGGGCGTTGAGTTCCAGCATCAGCTCGTAGATACGCCCGGCGTTGCGTTCGTCCAGGTTGCCGGTCGGCTCGTCCGCTAGCACACAACGGGGCTCGGTGACCAGGGCACGGGCCACCGCGGCCCGCTGGCGTTCCCCGCCCGACAGCTCGCCAGGCTTGTGCCTGAGGCGTGCCCCCAGTCCCACCTGTTCCAGCAGCTCGCGGGCCCGCGCCCGGGCGCGGGCCACAGGCTCACCCCGGATCAGCAAGGGCATGGCCACGTTCTCCAGAGCAGTGAATTCCGGCAACAGGTGATGGAACTGGTAGACGAAACCCAAGGCCCGGTTGCGCAAGCGGCCGCGCTGGGCGGGACCCAGCCGGTCCATGCGCTGGCCGGCCACCCACACCTCTCCTGCACAGGGATCGTCCAAACCGCCCAGGATATGCAGCAGGGTGCTCTTGCCGGCCCCCGAACTGCCCATGACCGCCACTCGCTCCCCTTCCCGCACCTCCAGATCTACCCGCCGCAATATCTCCACGACATCCCCGCTTTCCCGGTAGGTCTTGGCGAGCCTCCGGCAACGCAAGACCACTGCGGCGTCATTCATACCGCAAGGCCTCCACCGGCCGGGTGCGCGCCGCCCGCCAGGCCGGATAGAGCGTGGCCACCAGGCACAGGCCGAAGGCGATCACCGTGATGCGCCACACGTCGGGCCAGCGTAGGTCTGAGGGCAGCTCCGAAATGTAGTAGACATCGGGTGCGAGAAAGCGGATGTCCAGCAAGCGTTCGATCGCCGGGACCACTACTTCGATATTCTGGGCCAGGGCCACGCCGCCGGCCGCTCCCAGGGCCACGCCCACCAGGCCGATGAGCCCGCCTTGAATGAGAAATATCGCCAACACGGCCGCTGGACTTAGTCCCAGGGTGCGCAAGATGGCGATATCGCCGTTCTTGTCCGTAACCATCATCACCAGAGTAGACACCAAATTGAAGGCGGCCACGGCCACGATGAGCATGAGGATGACGAACATCACCGTCTTTTCCATCTTGACGGCGCGAAAGAAGTTCACGTGCTGTTGGGTCCAGTCCCGCACGCGCACGCCTGGCGGTAGTTGCAGGGAGAGACGCTGAGCGAGTCTAGGTGCCTGGAACAGGTCCGCCAGGCGCAGGCGCACGCCGCTGACCCGATCGCCCAGGCGGAACAGGCGGGCGGCATCCTGCAGGTGTACCAGGGCGAAGGCGCTGTCGTACTCGTACATGCCCACTTCAAAGATACCCGTCACGGTAAAGCGCCTCATGCGCGGAAAGACCCCCACCGGCGTGACGCTGGCCTGGGGCACGATGAGTGTGATCTTGTCGCCCACGTCCACCCCCAGCATCAGGGCCAGCTCGCTGCCCAGGACGATGCCGAACAAGCCGGGACGCAGGTCCTCCAGGCGCCCCACCAGCATCTTGTCCTCCAGGTCGGAGATCCGGCGTTCGGCGGCGGGTAACACGCCGCGCAGGACCGTGCCGGCCACGCGCGCGCCGTTGCTCAGCATGCCCTCTCCGCGAATGAAGGGGGCCGCTCCCAGTACTCCCGCCTCCCGCTCCAGGCGCCGCACTAGATCCTGCCAGTCCGGAAGGCCGGCGGGACCTCCGCTCACCGTGGCATGGGAGATCACGCCCAGGATACGCTGGCGCAGTTCCTTCTCGAAACCGTTCATCACGGAGATCACCGTGATGAGAGCCACCACGCCCAAGGCGATCCCCAGGAAGGAAACCAGTGAATGAAAAGAAATGAAGTGATTACGGCGCCGGGCACGGGTGTAACGCAGGCCGATGAACAAGGGCAGTGGCTTGAACATGGCAGCATTAAAGCACAAATCGTCCTCAGGAGGGCATTTATACCAAATGTTGATAAGGCCTCATTCAAGACACCGCTGGACAATGGCGTGCCAGGCAGCAGACGCTGCAACGTGGTCGCGGCCGGCACACCGACTTGCTGTGGGCGACGATAAGGGCATGATATTCGTTGTACAGCCGCACCAGACGCCGGCGCCCGGCCGTCCCGGGCCGGTCCTCGTAGCCGGTCTCGCGGCGCAGGGCCTGTTCGAAATACGCCCGCAAGGCCTCGTAGGAAAGATCTCCGGCCACCAGCCCCAGGCGTGCGGCCAGGCGCCGGGTATAGGCATCGACGACGAACACGGGGCGCCCGAAGGCGTAGAGCAGGATGTCGTCTGCGGTCTCGGGGCCGATGCCGTGCACGCCCAGCAGGGCGAACCGCAAGCGGGCGGTGGGCCAGCGGCGCAGGCGTTCGTATCCCCCCTGCTCCAGATACCAGCGGCAGAAATGCTGCAGGCGCCGGGCCTTGACGTTGAAATAGCCGGCGGGCCGCAACAATGCTCCCAGATGCCGGAGATCACATGTGGCGATGGCCTCGGGCTCCAGGCAGGCGGCCGCTTTCAGGTTGGCGATGGCCCGCTCCACGTTGCTCCAGGCCGTATTCTGGGTCAACACCGCCCCCACCATGATCTCGAAGGGCCCGTCACCGGGCCACCAGTGCTGGGGCCCGTGACAGGCGTACAAGCGGCGGTAGACCGTGAGTACGCGCACGGGACTACGAGCGGGCGGGCTGTACGGCACAGGCCTGCTGCAGGGCGCGTACCTCGCGTTCGTCCAGTTCCCGCCAGCAGCCGGGACGCAAGCCCCGCTCCAGGCACACCGGCCCATAGCGCACGCGGATGAGCCGGCTCACCTGCAGCCCTTGTGATTCCCACAGGCGCCGCACCTCGCGCTTGCGCCCTTCCCGCAGCACTACGTGATACCAGTGATTGGCACCCCGCCCCCCCGCATAGTGGATGCGCTCGAAGCGCGCCGGCCCGTCTTCCAGCATCACCCCGGCGCGCAGGCGGTCGAGAACGGCGGTATCGGCCATCCCGCGCACGCGCACGGCGTATTCCCGCTCCACGGTACCGGAAGGGTGCATGAGGCGATGGGCCAGGGTGCCGTCGTTGGTGAAGAGCAGCAGGCCGCTGGTGTTGAGATCCAGGCGCCCCACCGCCACCCAGCGCTCCCCTCCCTTGCCCGCGGGGAGGCGGTCGAAGACCGTGGGCCGGCCCCCGGGATCGCGGCGGGTGCACAGCTCTCCCACCGGCTTGTGATAGGCGAGCACCCGCAGAGGGCGCGGCCCGCTCCCGGCCAGGGACAGGCGGCGCCCGTCCAGCTCCACCACGTCGCCCGGCGCGATGCGCGCGCCGGGCTGCGCCGGGCGCCCGTTGATCCGGATACGCCCCGCCGCCATCCACTGCTCGATCTCGCGGCGCGAGCCGTGACCCAGGCGGGCCAGAACCTTCTGGACGCGCTCGCCCGCCCGCGCTGCGTGGTCCGGATCCGCCGGCCCGTCCTGCTCCAGACGTCCCGGGCGAGACCCGCGGGTTCGGCTCGATGCCAGCGGAGCGGGAGGGACTGCGCGTGTGCGGGAACGACGGCGGAAACGATCAGGCTTCAGCGGCGACTTCTTCCTCATCGGTCTGGTCGGCGGCCCGGGGTGTCTCACCGGCAGGCGCCCGCTCCTCCTTGGCCGGTTCCTGCACCGCAGGCCCGGCGGGTGTCTCCGGCTGGACTTCTTTGGCGTCATCCGGCGCAGCGAGGCCTTCGAGGGCCAGTTCGCGCTGGGCGGGATCGGCGGGCTGGATCTCGGCCAGCGGGGGCAGTTCCGACAGGCTCTTGAGATTGAAATCGTCCAGGAATTTCTTGGTGGTCCCGTAGAGCGCGGGACGGCCCGGCACGTCCCGGTGCCCCACCACCCGGATCCATTCGCGTTCCAGCAGGGTCTTCATGATGGAAGAACTCACGGCCACCCCGCGAATCTCCTCGATGCCCGCCCGGGTGATGGGCTGGCGGTAGACGATGAGGGCCAGGGTCTCCAGCAGCGCGCGGGAATAACGGGGCGGCCGCTCTTCGTGGAGTCGGCCGATCCACGGCGCCAGTTCCTGGCGCACCTGGAAGCGGTAACCGCTGCCCACCTGTTTCAGTTCGAGGCCGCGCCCGGACCATTCCTCCTCCAGGGTGGCCAGCACGTCCCGCACGGCCCCGCGTTCCGGCCGTTCCTCCTCCGGAAACAGCTTCAGGATCTGATCCAGGCTCAGCGGACGGGCGGCCGCGAACAAGGCGGCCTCGACGATGTTCTTAAGTTGCTGTGGACTCATCGGGGATCGGTGCATGAATGGATTGCGGTGCCTTGACATAGAGGGGCCCGTAGGCCTCGGTCTGTACCAGTTCGATGAGGGATTCCTTCACCAGTTCCAGGATGGCCAGCAGGGTCACCACCACGCCGCGGCGCCCCTCCTCCGGGGTGAACAAGGCGGTGAAGGGGGTGAAATGCTCGGGATCCAGCCCTTCCAGGATGTCGCTCATGCGCTCGCGTACCGACAGCGGTTCCAGTTGCACGTGATGGTGGGCATACATGGCCGCACGGGCCATCACCTCCTGGAAGGAGAGTAGGATGTCCCGCAACTCCACCTTGGGTTCCAGCTTCACCACCCGCTGGGCGGGAGGCGCGGCGGCCACCGGGAACACGTCGCGTTCCAGGCGCGGCAAGGCATCCAGTTCCTCGGCGGCCTTCTTGAAACGCTCGTACTCCTGCAGGCGCCGCACCAGTTCGGCACGAGGATCTTCCTCCTCTTCGGCATCGGCGGGCCGGGGCAACAACATGCGGGACTTGATCTCCGCCAGCATGGCGGCCATGACCAGATACTCGGCGGCCAGTTCCAGGCGCAGTTCCCGCATCATCTCGATGTATTCCATGTACTGGCGGGTGATCTCGGCGATGGGGATCTCGAGGATGTCCAGGTTCTGGCGCTTGATGAGATAGAGCAACAGATCCAGCGGCCCCTCGAAGGCCTCCAGAAAGACCTCCAGCGCGTCCGGGGGAATGTAGAGGTCGCGCGGCGGCTCGGTGACGGCCTGCCCCATGACCAGGGCGAAGGGCATCTCCTGCTGCCGGGGCTCGCTTCGGGATTCGTCCTGCATCTCGGTCATCGTGTTTCGAAAAGCCTGGAGCGGGCAGCGCCTGCCTCTCTCCCGTCAAAGATCCCCGTCAAAGATCCCCCTCAAAGATCGTAGACCAGTCCCACCGCCGCACGCACCTCTTCCATGGTCTCGCGCGCTACGTCCCGGGCCGCCTCGCAGCCCTCGTTGAGGATGTTGCGCACCACGTCCGGATTGCCGGCGAACTCCTCGGCCCGTTCCCGGATGGGTGCCTGTTCGGCCAGCACCGCTTCGATCACCGGCCGCTTGCAATCCAGACAACCGATGCCGGCACTGCGGCATCCTTCCATCACCCAGGCCCGGGTCTCCTCGCTGGAGTATATCTGATGGAAGCCCCACACCGGGCATTTTTCCGGATCTCCTGGATCCGTACGCCGCACGCGGGCCGGATCCGTGGGCATGGTGCGGAGCTTCTTCTCCACCACGGCCGGATCCTCGCGCAGGCCGATGGTGTTGCCATAGGACTTGGACATCTTCTGGCCGTCCAGTCCCGGCATCTTGGGCGTCGGGGTGAGCAGGGCCTGGGGCTCGGGCAGGATCATCTTGCCTTCCCCCTCCAGGTAACCGAACAGCCGCTCCCGATCCCCCAGGGTGATATTCTGCTGGGCCTCCAGCAGGGCGCGCGCCTTGGCCAGGGCATCCTGGTCACCTTGTTCCTGATATTGTTTCCTCAACTCCATGTAGATTTTCGCATTTTTCTTGCCCATCTTCTTGACCGCCGCCTCCGCCCTGGCTACGAAATCCGCCTCCCGGCCGTACAGGTGATTGAAGCGCCGGGCCACCTCGCGGGTCAGCTCGATATGGGCCACCTGGTCCTCGCCAACCGGTACCAGGCCGGCCTTGTAGATGAGGATGTCGGCACTCTGCAGCAGGGGATAGCCCAGGAAACCGTAGGTATCCAGGTCCTTCTCGCGCAGCTTCTCCTGCTGGTCCTTATAGCTGGGCACCCGTTCCAGCCAGCCCAGTGGGGTGATCATGGACAACAGCAGATGCAATTCGGCGTGCTCCGGCACCCGCGACTGGATGAACAAGCGGGCCATGCCGGGATTGATCCCCACCGCCAGCCAGTCGATCACCATCTCCCAGACGTTCTCGGCGATGACGTCCTTGTTCTCGTATTCGGTGGTCAGGGCATGCCAGTCGGCGACGAAAAAGAAGCATTCGTATTCGTGTTGCAATTCCAGCCAGTTTTTCAGCACGCCATGATAATGGCCCAGGTGCAGGCGCCCCGTGGGCCGCATTCCCGACAATACCCGTTGATTCTGAGCTGCAACAGTGATCAAAGAACAGTCTCCTCCTTCATCGATACGTTAAAAACCCATGCTATGACACCCCACCGAGAATTGCCCGGTGCGTCACCGCGGGGAATTTTATCGGAGATAGGTCTTACTCAAATGATGGCCTGCAGGATATTCATGAACAGATCCCATGGTACTGCCGCCACCAGGAAAAGCCCGCCGAACACTGCCGAGATGATGGGCCACATGATCTTGCCCAGCACTTGGGTAAAGAACAATACCAGCAGGATCAGAAATCCATAGGGTTCGATGCGGTTGTAGTGCCAGGCCAGGCGGTCCGGCAACAATCCCGAGACCACCCGGCCCCCGTCCAGTGGAGGCAGAGGTAACAGATTGAGTACCATGAGCACGACGTTGATGAAAATCCCAGCCACACTCATGTAGGTTAAGGGTTGGGCCACCCAGGAGAAGTCCTCGGCCAGAGCAAGGCCCAGTTTCAGTACCACCACCCAGAAAACCATCATGGCTAAATTAGCGAGTGGGCCGGCGGCCGCCACCAGGGCCATGTCCCGTTTGGGCTGGCGCAGGTTCTCCCAGGTCACCGGCACCGGCTTGGCCCAACCGAAGATGAACCCCCCCACCAGGAGCATGAGAGCCGGCACCAGCAGCGTGCCAATGGGATCGATGTGTTTGATGGGGTTGAGGGTCAGACGGCCCAGCATCATGGCCGTGCGATCGCCCAGTTTGAGGGCCATCCAGCCGTGCGCCACTTCATGTACGGTGATGGCGAAGAGCACGGGCAAGGCCCAAATCACGATCCGCTGAATCAGATTGACCTCGTCCATCGGCCCATTATACCCCTGCCCTTGCAAACTCGATTCCTTTGCGGCCTGTTCCCGCCTCGCTGCAATGCAGCCAGCCACCTACCACAGCTTGCTTCATTGCAATCCTGTGTCCCCATACCCCTCATCCCGCTATCGATCCCCGAGGAAGTCCACCGATCCCTTACCCTGGCGCAACACCACCGGCACCTCGCCCGTAAGGTCGATGACCGTGGTAGGTTCGTGACCACAAGAGCCACCATCGATGGCGACGTCCACCTGCTTGCCCAGGCGTTCGCGAATCTCTTCAGGATCTGTCAGCGGCCACTCGTCTCCGGGCAGGATGAGGGTGACACTCAACATAGGTTCACCCAGGGCGGCCAAGAGGGCCTGGGCGATGGGATGATCGGGCACGCGCAGACCGATGGTCTTGCGCCTGGAATGCTGCAGCCGTCGTGGGACCTCGCGGCTGGCCGCGAGAATGAAAGTGTAGGGACCAGGAGTGAGCGCCTTGAGCAGGCGGAAGGCCTGGTTGTGCACCCGCGCATAGGTGGCCAATTCCGAGAGGTCCTGGCACATGAGCGTGAAATTGTGCTGCTCGTCCAGTTGACGGATGCGCCGGATGCGCGCCAGGGCCGCTTTGTCGCCCAGCTGGCAACCGAGTGCATAACTGGAATCGGTGGGATAGACCACAATGCCGCCCTGGCGCAAGGCGGCCACCGCCTGGGTGATGGCCCGGAGCTGGGGATTGCGGGGATGGACGACCAGGTATTGCATACGGCGCTCCATCAGATCCCAGCGCACGTGCGGCCAGGCTTTCGCACATTCCATTGCTCCGGCTGCCACCGCTTTAGATCCCAGTCCACCCAGATGGGTTCGCATTCCAGCGGCAACGGCGCAATGTCCCCCAGTTCGGCCGCGCCCTCGCCGGGACCGTGGAAATCGGACCCCAGAGATGCGCGCAAGCCGAAGCGGCACGCCCAACGGGCCATATTGCGGCAATCCCTGGGAGTATGGCTGCTGGAGACCACCTCTAATCCACAACCGCCGGCGTCCACGAAGGCCTCGAGAAAGGCCGAGAAGGTACGCGCCCCCATGCGATAGCGTGCAGGGTGCGCCACCACTGCCTGGCCACCCGCGGTGCGAATCCAATGCACAGCTTCCTGTAAGGCCGCCCACTGATAAGGAACGTAGGCCGGCTTGCCTCGCCCAAGATAGTGCTCGAACACCTTGCGGCAATCGGACCCGAAACCTTGCGCCACCAGGTAACGGGCAAAATGGGAACGACTCACGACATCGCCTCCCGCCAGGGCCAGGGCCCCTTCATAGGCGCCAGGGATGCCCAGGCGTTCCAGGCGCCGGCCGATCTCCAGGGCACGCTGCCGGCGCCGCTGGCGCAGCACTTGCAAGCCCTCCTGGAGCACGGCATCGTCCGGATCGATACCCAGCCCCAGGACATGGATCAAGCAGCCTTCCCAGGTCACGGAGATCTCCACCCCTGGCACCAAAATCAGACCCAGCACGGCCGCCTCGCGACGGGCCTCGGCGATCCCGTCCACCACATCGTGATCCGTGAGGGCCAACACGCCCACGCCACAGGCGTAGGCGCGGCGCACCAGGGCAGCGGGTGACAGTACCCCGTCGGAAGCGGTGGAATGGCTGTGCAAATCGTAATTCAAGGTCGTATGCGCGGGCTCTGGTATACTCATTTCGATCGATTATGACACAGACTACACTGCACGGCCCACCGCCGTTGCTGGCCGGCATCCAGACCCGGTCATTCGCTCGCGACACAACCCCGAATCAGCAACGCAAAACACAGGAGAAGACCCCCGACATGTTGTACTATGCCATTTTCGCCGAGGACGCCCCCGGCACCCTGAACGCGCGACTGGCCAACCGCGCTGCTCACCTGGAACGCCTGGAGGCCCTGCAGAAGGCAGGGCGCCTGTTGCTGGCCGGGCCGCATCCGGCCGTCGACGGTGAGGATCCAGGCCTCGCCGGCTTCACCGGCAGTCTCATCGTCGCCGAGTTCGGCTCCCTGGAAGAGGCCCGTGAATGGGCCGATCAGGACCCCTACCGACTGGCTGGAGTTTATCGGCGTGTGACCGTTAAACCCTTCATCAAGGTCCTGGGGCCGTGACGACAGGCTCGGCCACCGGCTGCGACCCTTGGATACGATTTCCGAGCACGACCCTCGCACATGACCGCAGGGTCGGATTTTTTCGCCCTGCTAGTGAACGCCCAGACTGTTTTCAGGGTCATAGTAGACAAGACAGCGACAAGGACACACAACACATGCTATCAATGACTCGCCTGTTCTCGCCTGCCGCCCTGCCGGGCCTCGTCTTCGCGTTCATGCTGGCGCCCCCGCCAGCTCCGGCCGCCGAACCCGCCTCCGCCAGGAACGCCACTTCCCCCAAACCGCAAGACGACCTCATTGCCATCATCAACGGCAAGGCACTCACCAAGCAGGACTTCCGCACCTTCGTCAACATCCGCACCGGCAACCGCCTGCAAGACGGCCGTCTCAACACGGATCAACTGCGCAGACTGCTGTCAGAATACATCAATCGCGAACTCATCTACCAAGAGGCTCTGGAAAAGGGCTACGACAAGGTGCCGGAAGTGGCCATCGTCATCGACAACCACCGGCGCAACATCCTGGCCAGTTTCAGTGCCCAGCAGATCATCAACCAGCCGTTCACGGAAGAGGATCTGCGCCAGGCCTACGAAAAGTATCTGAGCAAACCCACGCTGGAATACCTGCCCCGCCATATCCTGGTGCGTACGGAAGAGGAAGCGCGCGAGATCATTCAGCAACTGGAACAGGGGGCCGACTTCGAGGCCCTGGCCAAGCAAAAGTCCATCGACGCCTCGTCCAAGGACGGCGGCCGCCTGAGCTGGTTCTCTCCTCAGGAAATGATCCCACCCTTTCGCGCCGCGGTACTGGCTTTGAAGCCCGGTGATTATTCGCGCGAGCCTGTGCACACCCGTTTCGGCTGGCATATAGTTAAACTGGATGCCACCCGCGAGGTGCCGCCGCCACCCTTCGAGGCCGCCCGTGACAAGGCCCGCCAGATCCTGCAGAACGAGCGCCTCGCCCGCCATATCGAAGCCCTGCGTCAAAAGAGTGAGATCCAGATCGTCCAAGGGCAACAAAATCCCTAACCGCTCAACCGGCGGTCACCGCAAGCGGCGAAACAGGATCACGGCAGGCGGGGCCGCTCCACGGACGGGAATTCCCCTGTCAGCGTTCTGAGAAAGGCAACGATGTCTGCCAGCTGTTGAACGCTCAATTCCTTTCCCAGCTGGGTCTTGGCCATGACCCGCACCGCCTCTTCCAGAGTGGCCACCGCCCCGTTGTGGAAATACGGGGCCGTCTCGGCGATGTTGCGCAAAGTGGGCACGCGCCACATATAGGTATGCCCCGGATCGCCGGTTACGGAAAAACGTCCCAGATCCTCCAGCAGGCCGTATTGCGCATCGTATGGGCTGCCGATGAAATTGGGGAACAGCTCGTAGAAACCCTGCCCCATCTCGAGGGCCAATCCTGGGACCGGCCCGGAAAGGTTGACCCAGAAATGGCAGGAGGCACAACCCACCTCCACGAATTCCCGGAAACCGCGTTCGGCCTCGGGAGAGATGGCCTGGGCCTCGCCCTGCAGATAACGATCGAAGGGACCACCTGGAGTGGTCAGGGTACGGATGTAACTGGCCAGGGCCATGGTGATTTGTTCGGTGGTAATCTCCCCCTCGCCGAAGGCCGTCGCGAAACGCTGGCGATAGGCGGCGATGGCCCGTACGCGGGCCAGCAGCGTGGCCTCGTTGGGCATACCCATCTCGGTTCGGCTGAAGAGCTGTTCCCGCACCGCCAGTTCCAGAGTCGGGGCCCGGCCATCCCAGAAATACACGGTCTGAAAGGCGACGTTCCAGAGGGTGGGGGTATTGCGGCGGCCTATCTCTCCCAACGCCCCGGTGGAACGCGGGCGTCCGTCGTCGCCGCCAGCGAACAGATCGTGGCAACTGTTGCAGCTCAAGACGCCCGTAAACGACAGCCTGGGATCGAAGTAGAGCAGACGCCCCAGCGCCACCTTGGCCTCGGTGAGCGGATTGCCGGCAGGGATGGGCGGGTGCTGTGGTAAGGGCTGGAACGGCTCGAAGGCCCGTGCCATACCACTGACCAGAAGCAAGAACAACCACCAGAACGAGTAGCGTTTCATCGACGATTCTTCTCCTCTATTTTTCTTTTCACAGCCCGCCTGCGTACCGCAGCCGCAGAGTCAAAGCAATTTCAGATCGCGGGACCTGTCACAAGCACTCACCCGGGCCGCCGTCTCACGCCAGCGGGGATCCCGCAACAACTCGTCCCGTGTCGGCGCCGGCCGCCCGTGCAGGCGCGCCAGGCGCAGGCGGGTGACGGGATTGGACCACGATCCCAGATCGTCCAGCACCACCTCGGCATGGGCGCGTTCCTGACACACCAGGACCATGTCACAGCCGGCGGCCAGCGCGGCACGGGCCCGCGCCGCCAGATCGCCTGGGCCAGCGGCGGCCGCCATGGCCAGATCGTCGCTGAACACGGCACCCTGAAAACCCAGTTGCCCGCGCAACACCTCTTCGATCCAGAAGGAGGAAAAAGTGGCAATGCGCCGGTCACTACCCTGGTAACAGACATGGGCAGTCATCACCGACTCCATACCGTAGTGCACCATGCGCTCGAAGGGCAGCAGGTCCTCCAACAACAAGTCCTCCAACCCCCGCGAATCCACCGGCAACTGTAAGTGTGAATCCTCGCGTACTCCACCATGACCGGGAAAATGTTTGCCCGTGACCGTCATACCGGCCTCCTTCATGCCCCGACCGTAGGCGCGGGCCAGTGTCGCCACTGTCTCCGGATCGCGGTGCAGGGCCCGCTCGCCGATCACCCGGCTCACCCCTCGGTCCAGATCCAATACGGGCGCAAAGCTGAGATCCACGCCCACGGCGCGCAGTTCCGCAGCCATCAACCAGCCACAGTCCCGGGCCATCTCCAAAGCCTGGCCAGGATCGCGGTCATAGAGCCGACCCCACACGGCCGCGGCAGGCAGGGGTGTAAAGCCCCGCCGAAAACGCTGTACCCGGCCGCCCTCGTGGTCCACGGCAATCAGCAGGCGGGGTTCGCGCAGGGCATGAATGGTTGCACACAGCGCTGCCACCTGCTCCGGCGACTCGTAGTTGCGCTCGAAGAGCAGTGCGCCACCCACCAGGGGGTGGCACAATATCTCGCGCTCCTCGACGGCGAGGGTGGTGCCGGCCAATCCCACCATGACGGGTCCCAGGGACATGCTCACTCAGTATCCGCGGGAAACCCTTGCGCTCCAGCGCCTCTCATCCATCATCGCCGCTCTCCCCCACCCCGCACGTCCAGCCGGTCGCGCAACCAGTCGCCCAACATATTAACGGCCAGCACCACCAGCAGCAAAGCAAGGCCCGGTACCAGGACCATGTGCGCGGTGACCAGCATGTAGCGGGTCCCCTCGCGGATCATGCTGCCCCAGGAAGGCTCCGGCGGCTGGATGCCCAGGCCCAGGAAGGACAGCCCTGCTTCGGCGATCACCACCCCGGCCACGGCGAAAGTGGCCTCCACGATGAGCGGTGCCGCCATCAAGGGCAGGAGATGGCGGCGCACGATGCGCAGGCGCCCGGCCCCCAGACTCACCGCGGCGACCACGTGTTCCCGGTGTTTGAGGGCCAGCACCTGGGCGCGGGCCAGGCGCGCGAATCCCACCCAGCCCACCAGGCTCAGGGCGATCACCACGTTGTCCAGCCCGGGCCCCATGAGCCCGGCCAGGGCGATGGCCAGGAGGATGCCGGGGAAGGCGAGAAAGACGTCGATCACCCGCACTGTCAGGTGATCCAGCCAGCCGCCCCAGTAGGCGCTCACGGCCCCGATGAAGGTGCCCGCCAGCAGCGAAATGGCCACCACCAACACCGCCACCAGCAGGGAATGTCGCGCCCCTACCAGCAGGCGGTCAACCAGCGGCCGCCCCAAATCGTCGTAACCCAGCCAGGCCTGGGCATCGGGCGGCATCAGGATGCGCTGCAGATCGATGCGATGGGGCTCCAGCGGCAGCCACCAGCCGGCCAGAGCCAGCAGGATCCAGCCTCCGAGCACCACCACTGCGAAGTACACGCGCAAGAAACTCCCTCCTCAACCGCCCAGGCTGATGCGTGGATCCAGCCAGGCGTAACAGAGATCGGTGAGGGTGTTCACCGCCACGTAAGTAAGGCTGATGAGCAGCACGCAGGCCTGGACCACGGGATAGTCGCGCCGGTGGATGGATTCGATCACCAGCTGGCCGATGCCGGGCCAGGAAAAGACGATCTCGGTGATCACCGCCCCTGTCAGCAAGGCTCCCAGTTGCAGGCCCAGCAGGGTGATGATGGGCAGGAGTGCGTTGGGCATGGCGTGGCGCCACACCACCCGCGACCAGGACAGGCCCTTGGCCCGCGCGGTGCGCACGTAGTCCTCGCCAAGGACCTCCAGGAGCGTGGCGCGAATCATGCGCGAGAGGATGGCCGCCATGGCCGTGCCCAGGGTCAGGGCTGGCAGGACCAGGGACGCCGGTCCTTCCCGCCCACTCACCGGCAGCCAGCCCAGCCACAGGGAAAAGACTAGGATCAACAGGGGCCCCATCCAGAAGTTGGGAATGGACACCCCCAGCATGGCGAAGCCCATGGCGCCCGCATCCCAGGCCGTGCCACGGCGCAGGGCAGCGACTATACCCAGGGGCAGGGCGATGAGCACGGCCACCAGGAGGCCGGCGGCGGCCAACTCTAGGGTGGCCGGCAGGCGCTCCAGGAGGATGTCGGCGATGGGGCGGCGGGAATAGAGGGAAATACCCAGATCCAGGCGCAGCAGGCCTTCCAGGTACTGCACCAGTTGCACGGACCAGGGGCGATCCAGCCCCAGGGCCTGGCGCAGGGCCTCCCGGTCCGCGGCCTGGCTGCCCTCCCCCAGCATCACCTCCACCGGATCGCCCGGCACCAGATGGATGAGCAGGAACACCAGCACACTCACGCCCAGCACCACCACCAGGGCGCTGAGCAGGCGGGTGGCGAGAAAGCGCAGCATCACGGCCTCTCTTCACTCATGGATGAAGACCCGCGTCCCCACAGTCACGCGCTCGAACAGTTCGACGATGTCGGCATTGCGCATGCGAATACAACCGTGGGATCCGGGTTGCCCCACGGGCACCTCGTCGGGGCAACCATGGATGTAGATGAAGCGCCGCAGGGTGTCCACGGCTCCGCCCCGGTTACGCCCGGGCTCCAGCCCCCCCAGCCACAGGATACGGGTCAGGATCCAGTCCCGCCGGGGTTGTTCGGCCGCCAGCCGCGGGCTGTAGATCTCGCCCGTGGGGCGGCGCCCCACGAACACCGTACCCGGCGGGCAGCCGGCCCCGATGCGCGCGCGCACCACGTGCCAGCCGCGCGGCGTGCACCCGCTGTCCTGCAACTCCCCCGGCCCTCGCGCGGCGGTGGACACCGGCGCGCGGAACAAGACCGTATCACCCTGGATCAATTGCAGGCACTGGCGCCCCAGATCCACGGTCACGTAGGCGGCTCGTGGCTCGTGCATGTGCTGAATGATAGCGGATACCGGCTGCGAGGCCGAGGTCACGACGCCCCGCCCGTCATCCGCCCTCCACGGTCACCGTCACCAGGCCGTCGTAATTACCGTCGCGGGCGATGCGGAAACCGCGAATACCGTCCCGGGCAACGAACACGTGGTCCTCGTACCACAGCGGCACGTAAGGCAGGTTCTGCAACAGGAGGGCCTGCAATTCCCGGTAATACCGGGCCTGGCTCTCCAGGTCCGGGGCTGCCTCGGCGGCCTCGATGAGCCGGTCGGCCGCCGCGCTGGCATAACGCCCGCGGTTGGCCCCATTTGGGGGGACGGCGCTGCTGTGAAAGACATAGCGATAGATGTCGGGCATCTTGATGCCCACCCACATAAGGCTGTACATCTGGAAGCGTCCCGCCTTGATGTCGCCGTAGAAGGTCCCCCAGTCGTAGCTGCGCAAGGTCAGCTCGATCCCCGCCTCGGCCAGCTGCTGCTGGATGATGGTGGCCAGACGCAGGCGGAAGGGATCGCTGGAGGTCTTGTACACCAGGCGCAAGGGGCGCTGCGGCCCGTAGCCGGCGTCACGCAGCAGCGCGCGCGCCTGCTCCAGATCGCGCGCCAGGGGCTGCAGGCGGGCATCGCTGGACCAGTGCTCCGGGGGCAGCAGGCCCACTGCCAGGCGCGCGGCCCCGCCCAGCACGTAACGCACGATGGACTCCCGATCCAGGGCCAGGGCCACGGCCCGGCGCACCGCCGGCCGGCCGGTGTGGGGATCCTGGAGATTGAAACCCAGGTAGGCGAAATTGCTGCCCGGCGCCGTCTGCACCCGGATACCGGGCCGCTGCCGGAGCATGCGCACCAGCTCGGGGGGAATGTCGTTCTGCAGCATGTCCACTTCCCCGCGCAGCAGCTTCAGGACCCGCACCGTGGGATCGCGCACCACCACGAACTCCAGCAGGCGTCCGTCCCGGCGGCGGCGCAGGCGCAGGCCCTGCTCGCCCTTCCAGGCCACGAAGGCGAAGGGGCCGCTGCCCACCGGCCGGCGGCCGAACGGATGATCCCGGACCAGCAACCGGGCCGGCAGGATGCCGATGCCCAGGCGACCCGGAAACAGGGCATCCGCGCGCCCGAGATGGAAATCCACCGTATGCTCGTCCACCACTTCCAGACGCTCGATCATGGCCAGCCCCATGCGATGCGGAGAACCACGGGCGGGATCCAGCACGTCGCGATAGGTGGCCACCACGTCCTCCGCGGTGAGCGGCCGGCCGTCGCTGAAACGCGGCTCACCGCGCAGGTGAAAGCGGTAATGCCGGGGACCGAGGCGTTCCCAGCGGGCCAGACCCGGCACCGGGCGGTCCTCGTCGTCGAATTCCACCAGGCGCTGGTAGAGCAGGCGGTTGATGCGCGCCGAAGTGGCATCGGTGGCGAAACGCGGATCCAGGGTCACCGGCGGGGAGGCCAGGGCGAAGCGCAGCACGGCGGCGGGCGCAGCCGCCTCCTGGCGCTGGCAGGCGCCGGCGAACAGGACCAGCAGTATCGCGATTGCGATCGACACCGCGGCAGACGGCCGCACGCGGTGGATGCTGAGGTTGGTATCCAGGCCAGTACCCAGGCCGCTATCCAGACTGGGCACGGGCCCTGCGAAAGGATTCAGGCCGACCACTCCCGGTAGGGACGATGGGCCAGACAGACGTTGTAGTAGCGGGGATCGTCCGAGACCTCTTCACCCACCCAGGGCGGCAACTCGAAGTGCTCGTCCTCGTGCTGCAGCTCGATCTCCGCCACCACCAGTCCGGCGTTGGCGCCCTCGAAGACGTCCACCTCCCATCGATGGCCGGCGAAATCCACCACGTAGCGGGTCTTCTCGACCACCAGGCCCACGGTAAAGCGCGCCAGCATCTCCTCCGCGTCCGCCAGCGGTATGGGGTATTCGTATTCGGTGCGCTGGATCCCCAGGGTGGCGCTCTTGATGTTGAGAAAGGCCCGCTCGTCGTCGATGCGCACGCGCACGGAACAAGGCCCCTCCCCGGTCAGATATCCCTGCCGGTAATGGAAGGTGCGGCGTACGCCGTCGCGCCAGCCCTCGCCGGTGACCAGGAATTTGCGCTCGATCTCACGTGCCATGATCGCAAGGGCCACCCGGATGTGTGGCGGAGCCGCCTCCGGTCGCCGGCCCCGTGCCGCCGCCAACACCGTCGCCGATACCCTCATCGGCCGCCCAGGCCGCGGCGAAGGCCTGCAGGTGTGCTTTGCCCGAACGCTCCAGATGTTCCCGCACCCGCTGGCAGCGGGAGCGGTATTCCTCCGGGGTGAGATGCCCGCGCATCTGCTCGAAACGCAGATAGATGAGATAGGTGTTGAGCACGTCGGTCTCGCAATACCGGCGGATGCCGGCCAGGTCCCCGGCCTGGTAGCTGTCCCATACGCTCGCGCCGCTCATGCCCATCTTGCCGGGCAGGCCGAGCATCACTGCCACCTCGTCCAGACGGGCCACGGCGCGCGGCTGGTAGCCCGAGAGCACGTCCATGAGATCCGTGTGGCGGGCGTGATAGCGGCTGATGTAGTTGTTCCAGCGGAAACTGGCATCCTCATCGCCGGTCTCCCAGTAGCGGGGCGCGGCGATGCCGTGCAGCAGGGCACGGTAGTGCAGCACGGGCAGATCGAAACCGCTGCCGTTCCAGGACACCAGCGTGGGGGTGTAGCGCTCGATGCCCTCGAAGAAGCGGCCCACCAGTTCCGCCTCCCCCGCGCCTTCCTCGCCCAGCGACCAGACCTGGAAGCGGGAAGGCGTATCCAGCACGGCGGAGATGGCCACGATGCGGTGCAGGTGCAGGGGCAGGAACTCGCTGTCTCCCGTGGCCTGGCGGCGCTTGTGGTACATGACCTGGGCCACCTCGCGGTCGGACAGGCCCTCCAGTTCATAGAGGCGGCGGCCCGTCTCCACGTCGGGCACGGTCTCGATGTCGAACACCAGGACCGTCATGCCTCACGTGGTGAAGACCGGCGTGGACAGATAGCGGTCGCCCCGGTCGCAGGCGATGGTGACGATGGTGGCTCCCGAGACCTCCCGGCTCAGGCGCAGGGCCGCGGCCACCGCCCCGCCGGAGGAGATGCCCACGAACAGGCCCTCGCGGGCCGCCAGGGCGCGGGCCGTGTCCTCGGCCTCCGCCTGGCTCACGTCCATGATGCGGTCCACCCGCTGCGGGTCGTAGATGCGCGGCAGATAGGCCTCGGGCCAGCGCCGGATGCCGGGGATGCAGGCCCCTTCGCGCGGCTGCACGCCGACGATCTGGATAGCGGGATTCTGTTCCTTGAGATAGCGCGACACCCCCATGATGGTACCGGTGGTACCCATGGCGCTCACGAAATGGGTCACCTCGCCGCCGGTGTCGCGCCAGATCTCGGGGCCCGTGCCTTCGTAATGGGCGCGGGGATTGTCGGGATTCGAAAACTGATCCAGCATCACGCCCTTGCCCTCGGCCACCATGTGCCGCGCCAGGTCGATGGCCGCCTCCATGCTGCCCTCCGCCGGTGTGAGAATAATCTCCGCCCCGTAGGCCCGCATGATGGCGCGCCGCTCCACGCTCATGCTCTCCGGCATGATGAGCACCATGCGGTAGCCGCGGATGGCCGCGGCCATGGCCAGGGCAATGCCGGTGTTGCCGCTGGTGGGCTCGATGAGCGTGTCGCCTGGCCGGATGTCGCCCCGTTCCTCGGCACGCCGGATCATGCTCACGGCCGGCCGGTCCTTGACGGATCCGGCGGGATTGTTGCCCTCCAGTTTCACTAGCACCGTGCTGCCGCTGCCCTCGGTAAGGCGCTGCAGGCGGACCAGAGGGGTGTTGCCGACGAAGGACTCGACGGTGGGATACGTTCTCCTCATGGCGGCAATGATGAACCAGCGCCCCGCCCAATGCAACCGTATCTCCTTCCCTGCCGCAGAAGGACAGAGCATCAGAAAAAAACAATAAAACAAATATATATGACGGATTTATGGAAACTCTCTCAAAAATGGCCCGAGTCCAGGCCGGTATAGATCCTTAAGTTCTGGAACAAACCGCCCGATAACCTGGGGGACCATCGAGAGCCTGCGCCCGTAGGCACGGCCATCTCTTTCAGTTTGCGCACGGCATTTGCATGATCCCGGGCGAGACCGGCCGTGACGCCGGAATACCGTCCACCTTGAGGAGAAAAGACCATGCTGTCCGACAAGAGCACCTCAGTGGCCGCCGAGACCGCGGCGGCAGAAAAGCGCAAGAATGCCCGCAGCGGCCTGGTTATGGAAGACCTGGAAAACCGCTTCTCCTTGCTGTGCGATCGACGGAACTATGCCATCACCAAGGTCCGAGACGTCTCCATCTCCGGTGTCGGCCTGGAGGCCCCGCACCCCTTCCAGAGCGGCGATCAGGTCTCTCTGGTGTACGATTCCGGCGATCTCCGACTGAGCATCGGCGGTACGGTGATGTGGTGCCAGCCTCAGTCCGACGGCGTTCATGCCCTGGGTATCCAATTCGATCGTGCCAATCGCCAGGACACGGCCTTGTTCTTTCTCGCCATCCGCAAATATCTGGACGAATTCGACGGCACCTACATCGATGCCTGACGATCCCTGGGAGCCGTCGTTTCCCGATTCGTTTTTCGATTGGCCCCACCTCCTGATCCGGGAGTGGGACCCGGGGGAAAGACCCGTTCCTCGGCCAGGTCCGGCTCGCCGCAAGCGGCCAGGATGCGGGCCCGGGCGGCGTCGCGCAGGGCCAGGGCCACCCGCCAGGCCGGGGCATCCGCTGCCAGCCCCAATGCGCGGCGTTCCACGGGTTCACCCACCACCACCCGGATCCGCCCGCGCGCCGGCAGCCAGGTATCGGCACGCAGGATGGAACGCGTGCCGCGGATGGTCACCGGCACCACCGGTACGTCCGCCTCGGCGGCGGCGAGGAAGGCCCCCATCCGGAAGGGCAGCAGCCCCGGCTGGCGGGTGAAGGTCCCCTCGGGAAAGAACATCAGGCTGTGTCCCGCCTGCACCGCCTGGCGCAGGGTACGAGCGTCCTCCACACTGCGCTGCACGTCGAAGCGCTCCACGAATGTGGTACCGATGCGGCGCAAGAACAACCCGGCCAGGAACTCCCGCGACAGTTCCGCCTTGGCCACGAAGGTGAAATCACGCGGCAGCAGGGCGATGAGCACGGGACCGTCCAGATAACTGGCGTGGTTGGCCACGTAGATGCAGGGCCGGTCCGGCGGCGGCAGGTGCTCCAGTCCCTCCACCGCCAGCGGAGTGGCGGTAAACCGGGCCAGCATGCGGCCGCTGGCGCGCATCACCTTCCAGCGCCAGCTGCGCCGCGGCAGGGTCACCACCAGCAACCAGGTCCAGGGTGTGATGGCCCAGAACACGGCCCGGGCATACAGCCCGAAGACCAGCGCACCACCCAGGCGCCGCAGGCGCCGCAGCTGCGGCTGTAGCGCGGACAGAGACAAGCGCAGCACCTGCCGCCACACCGGTGGGCGCCGCCGTCCCAGCTTCCCCTGCTCGTAGAGCTGGCGGCAGGCATCGCGCCGGATCTTGCCGCTGGAGGTCTTGAGAATGCTGTCCGGTGGCACCAGCAGGACTTCGTCCGGAGGCGCTCCCGCCCGCTCCGTCACCATCTCGTTGATGCGCCGGCGCAGGGCCTCCAGGCGGGCACCGTCCTGCTCGCGAGTCTCGGCCACCAGTACCAGCCGTTCCGTTCCCGTGACCGGATCCCGGCTGCCGAAGGCGGCCACCCGGCCGCTGCGCACCCCTTCGATCTGCCCCACTTGCTCCTCCAGCTCGTGGGGATAGAGATTGCGCCCGGCCCGAATGATGATGTCCTTGACGCGGCCGGTGAGATAGACCTCCCCTGCGGCCATGTAGGCCAGATCCCCGGAATCCAACCAGCCGTCCCGGAACAGGCGCCGGGTGGCCTCGGGATTGCGGTAATAACCGCTGGTGGCGGAAGGCCCTCGGAACTGGAGGCGCCCTTCCTGGCGCTCCGGCAGTTCTTGATCGAATTCGTCCACTATCCGGATCTCGTGACCGGGCAGTGGCTGCCCACAGGCGACGAAACGCAGGGCCGTGGCATCGTCCTCCTCCGCGGGAACGGCCCGGCCGCCGCGCATGAAAGGCTGGCGCTGGATGCGGTCGACGAGCGGCCCGCGCCCCAGAGGCGGAAAAGCCAGTCCTACCGTGCTCTCGGCAAGACCATATACCGGCATCATGGCCTGGCGGCGGAAGCCATAGCGCGCGAAGCGCGTGCAGAAACGTTCGATGGTCTCGGGGCTCACGGCCTCGGCGCCATTGAAAGCAGCCCGCCAGCGACTCAGGTCCAGACCTTCCAGTTCCGACTCGTCGATGCGGCGCAGGCACAATTCGTAGCCGAAATTGGGACCCGCAGACAAGGTGCCTCCATGACGGTGCAGGGCCCACAACCAGCGCTGCGGGCGGCTGATGAAGGCCAGGGGCGACATCACCACGAACCGCGCCCCGTAGTACAGACTACCCAGCCAGGCACCGATAAGCCCCATGTCGTGATAGAGCGGCAACCAGCTGACGAAGACGTCGCCGGCACCGGCCTCCAGCCAGCGCCCCATGGCCCGGATGTTGGCCAGCAGATTGTCGTGGGTGAGCACCACCCCCTTGGGATCGCCGGTGCTGCCGGAGGTATACTGCAGGAAGGCGATGTCGGAGCCGCTGCGGCGCAAGCCGCCGAAGGGCTTCGCCCCCTCCAGTTCGGCCACCGTGACCACCTGCGCCAGGCGGTCCACTTGCATCTTCATAAATCGCGCTAGACCGCGTCCGGCGGGCACGGTGATCAAGATCCGCGCCCCGCAATTCTCGAGGATGGCGCGGTGGCGGCGCATGTGGTCCTCGATCTGGCTGGGGCGCGCGGGAGGATACAAGGGAACAGGGATGCCGCCGCCCAACAATACGCCGTAGAAGGCCAGAAAATAGTCACGGTCGCTGCCCAGCATGAGGGCCACAGGCTCTCCTGGACGCAGGCCCCGTTCTACCAGGCCGCCGGCCAGGCGCTGAGCCCCGGCCAGCAATTCTCCATAACTCAATTCCTCGCCTGCCCCCTGGTCTTGGTAGAAATGGACGTGATTGCGCTGGGGGTGGCGCTGGGCGTGCGCGAACAGAACATCCAGGAGCGTGTCCGCTTTTTCCGGATCCGGCCCGGAATCCAATGAGGTCACTGCTTCCGCTTCAGCCTCCGGTTCCAGTCCACCTTCCACCACCTCCAGCGCGGCTGCATCCTTCGCAGCCGGGAGGCTCTGCGCCGCCGTACCGACCCCCTGAACGGCACGCAGGAGATCGCGCGGGGTGGCTGCCTCGGCGAAGACCTGCTCCGGAAGGGCGACACCGAAGTGCTTCTCGATGCGGGCGATGAGTTCCACCCGCGCCAGACTGTCCAGGCCCAGGTCCCGGTCTAAGGCACTGTCCAGGGTGATGGAACTGGGGGCACCCCGCTGGGGGTGGATTTCGGCCACCAGCGCCTGCACCAATTCCAACAGGTGCCGCGCCTCGGGGAAGGAATGAGATGATTGCTGAGGCCGGCTCATCGCCCCGTCATGACAGATGTCTCTCTCATATCCTGCGGGAGGAAGGATCGGCTGTCAAATGACGAGCGCGAACGGTTGCCGGACACCGAGATAAATTGGATGAATGTATCAGGACTCTCAACGAACGGTTGAATAAAAGAACCGATCTCGACTTACGCGCGCTGGAAGACAGAGAAAAACGAGTTTCACGACAAGGCGAAACGCTCAGTCCTCCACTTCTTTCATGCTCAGACGGATCCGTCCTTGTTTGTCGATCTCCAGCACCTTCACTTTGACGATGTCACCCTCGGCGAGCTTGTCGCTGACACTTTCCACGCGCTCGTCTGAAATCTGGGAAATGTGCACCAGACCGTCCTTGCCAGGCAAAATGGTGACGAAGGCGCCGAAGTCCATGAGCTTGGCCACTCGCCCTTCGTAGACCGAACCCACTTCCACCTCGGCGGTGAGTTGCCTGATACGGCGAATGGCCTCCTGACTGGCATGATTGTCCACGGAGGCGATCTTCACCGTACCGTCGTCGGCAATGTCGATGCTGGCACCGGTCTCCTCCGTCAGCGCGCGGATGGTGGCCCCTCCCTTGCCGATGACGTCGCGGATCTTCTCCGGATTGATCTTGATGGTGACGATGCGCGGGGCGTGCTCCGAGATCTCGCTGCGCGGCTTGTCGATGACGGCGTTCATCTGTTCCAGGATGTGCATGCGTCCGTCGTGGGCCTGCGCCAAGGCCTTGGCCATGATCTCACGGGTGATCCCGTCGATCTTGATATCCATCTGCAAGGCCGTCACCCCCTTGGCGGTACCGGCCACCTTGAAATCCATATCGCCCAGATGATCCTCGTCACCCAGGATGTCGGAAAGTACGGCACTGCGCTCCCCCTCTTTGATGAGTCCCATGGCGATACCCGCCACCGGAGCGCTGATGGGCACGCCCGCATCCATCAAGGACAGGCTGGCGCCACATACCGTGGCCATAGAGCTGGAGCCATTGGACTCGGTGATCTCAGATACCACGCGGATCACATAGGGAAATTCATCCAGGTCGGGCAACACCGCGGCGATGGCGCGTTTGGCCAGCCGGCCGTGTCCGATCTCGCGGCGCTTGGGGCTGCCCACGAAACCGGTCTCTCCTACACAGTAGGGTGGAAAATTGTAGTGCAGCATGAAGGGTTCTCGGCGTTCCCCCTCGATGGCATCGATGATCTGGGCATCACGCCCGGTACCCAGGGTGGTGGACACCAGGGCCTGGGTCTCGCCACGGGTAAACAGAGCCGAACCGTGGGCGCGCGGCAACAGGCCCACCCGGATGCGAATGGGTCGAACGGTGCGGGTATCGCGCCCGTCGATGCGCGGCTCGCCAGCGAGGATACGCTCGCGCACGATTTTCTTCTCCAGTTTCTCCACCGCCGACAAAATTTGATCTGCACTCCAGTGCGCTTCCCCGCCGTCCCCGAGGCGTTCCCCTCCGAGACGATCCAGTACCGCGGCCCGGATCTCACCCAAGCGGCTCTGGCGCGCCTGTTTCTCCTGGATGCGGTAGGCGGCTGCCAGGTCATCCTGCACCGCATCTACCACCGCGATTTTCAAGGCCTCGTCCTCCTCGGGCGGCTGCCAGTCCCACGGCGCCGGGGCCACTTCCGCGGCCAGTTCCCGAATGGCCTCGATCACCACTTGTTGCTGCTGGTGCCCGAACAGCACCGCATCCAACATCACTTCCTCCGGAAGTTCCTTGGCCTCCGACTCCACCATGAGCACGGCATTGGCGGTACCCGCCACCACCAGGTCCAGCTGGGAGGTCTCCAACTGGCTGAGAGTGGGATTGAGCAGATAGCGGCCGTCTCGATATCCCACCCGAGCGGCACCAATAGGGCCGTTGAAGGGGATACCGGAAACGGCCAGGGCAGCTGAAGCGCCGATGATGGCGGGAATGTCCGGATCCACCTCCTTGTTCAGAGAAACCACGGTGGCGATGATCTGGACCTCGTTGGTGAAGCCCTTGGGAAACAGGGGACGCAGGGGCCGGTCGATGAGTCGCGAGGTAAGAGTCTCCTTCTCCGAGGGGCGCCCCTCGCGCTTGAAGAAACCGCCGGGGATCTTGCCGGCTGAATAGGTACGTTCCTGATAGTTGACGGTCAAGGGAAAGAAATCCCGTCCTGGCTCCATGTCCTTGCGTCCCACCACGGTCACCAGTACGACCGTCTCGTCCATGTTTACCAGCACTGCCCCCGTGGCCTGCCGGGCGATCTCCCCCGTTTCCAGGGTGACGGTGTGGTCACCGTAGCGAAAAACTTTTTTGATGGGCGTCACTGTGAATCCTTGAGTCGTCGATGGCTGGAGGGTGGTCTCTGCCGCTGCACCAGGCGCGCGATATGGCATCCCGCAAGCACTACTTGCGCAGGCCGAGACGGTTGATCAGATCTTGATAGCGGGCCAGGTCCTGCTTGCGAAGATAGTTGAGCAACTTGCGGCGATTGCTCACCATCTTCAACAACCCCTGACGGGAGTGGTAATCGTGTTTGTGTTCCTTGAAATGCCGGGACAATTGTTCGATGCGCGCGGAGAGCAGCGCCACCTGGACTTCCGGTGAACCGGTATCACCGGGAAAGCGTTGGAACTGCTTCACCACTTCGGCCTTCGTTTGCGTATCCAATGCCATAATCGTCTACCTGCTTGATGTGTTCTCGATCGTTCGTGAACCCTGAAAAAAGAGGGCATATTGTATCCATGAACTCCCTTGCCATACAAGTGATTCCGCGGCTCAGGCTCTGTACCACTACTGGCGCACTCTCAAGTGCTGAGCAGTCGTTTGGGGGCCACCCGGCCGTCGTCCAGGATATGCCCCACGCCCAGAAAATGATGTGCCTGTCCGGCGTAAATGCGCACATATCCCCGAGGGGGCGCATGGGGTACGAATACCGCTTGCCCCTGGCGCAGGAAATAGGCCACTTCGTCTGAGAGCCGCACCTCAGGCCAGTGCCGCAGAGCGCTTTCGATGCTCGCCAGAAAGCGGTCTCCGGAAACTGGACCTTCCTCCTCCACCCCGCGTTTCAAGGCCTCCAGAGACACCATTTCACTGGCGTCAAAGGCACCCACACCCATGCGGCGCAGGGCAGCCACGTGGCCACCACAGCCCAAAGCAGCACCGATATCCTCCGCCAAAGTGCGGATGTAAGTACCTTTGGAACAATGGACATGGACCTCCAGAAACTCCTGCCCGTGATCCAGCAGGCGCAGCTCGTGGATCACCACGGTGCGCGGGGCCCGTTCCACGACGATGCCCAGGTGAGCCAGTTTGTAGAGCGGCTGGCCGTTGCGCTTGATGGCCGAGTGCATGGGGGGGATTTGCTGGATGCGCCCGCGAAATTTGTCCAGGACTCGTTCCAGCTCCTCGCGGCTGAAGGCGGGTACCGGTTGGGTACATACCACCTCGCCCTCGGCATCACCGGTGGTGGTGGTGGTGCCCAAACAGATACGTACTCGATAAGTCTTGTCGGCCTCCAACAGGAAACCGGAGATCTTGGTGGCCTCTCCCAGACAAATGGGCAACATGCCCGTGGCCAGGGGATCGAGGCTGCCGGTATGCCCGGCTTTGCGCGCCTGCAGCAGATGTTTGACCTCCTGCAAAGCGGCGTTGGATGTGAGCCCAGTCGGCTTGTCCAGTAACAGAATGCCATTCACCGATCTGCCGTGACGACCGCGCCGCCTTTTCCTTTTGTGCGAATCCGTCATGTCCGTCTCGTTCGCCTCCTCATGGCCATTTCATCCGTCCCTCGCCTTGTCTCTGGCCACCGCTGTTTCGATCAGAGCGTCCAGGGCCGCACCGCGTGCCGGGACCTCGTCATGGAAGAAGCGTAGCTGGGGAATGACGCGCAGCACCAGCCGCCGCCCTAGTTCCCTGCGCAGGAAGCCCGCCGCGTGATTGAGAGCGGCCAGGGTCTCGGCCGCCTGTTCCGGTCCATCTAGTACCGTGACATAGACCTTGGCATGGGTCAGGTCGCTGGACACCCGTACCTCGGAAACGGTGGCCATGCCCACCCTTGGATCCTTGAGTTCCTGCTGGATGAGCACGGCGAGTTCGCGCCGGATCTGCTCGGCGACACGATCGGTGCGATTGTATTCTCTGGCCATGAAATGGTAAGGATCACAGCGGGCACCGGCACGAACCGGTGGCGCAGTTCCAACGGTCAAAGTTCGCGCTGTACCTCGACCCGCTCGTAGACCTCGATCAGGTCGCCCACCTTGACGTCGTTGTAGTTGCGAACCCCGATACCGCACTCGGTACCGGCCTTGACCTCGTTGACGTCCTCTTTGTAGCGGCGCAGGGACTCCAGCTCGCCTTCGTAGATGACCACGTTGTCGCGCAGCACGCGGATGGGATTGTGGCGCTTGACCACTCCTTCCACCACCAGGCAGCCGGCGATGGTGCCGAACTTGGGCGAGTTGAAGGTATCGCGCACTTCGGCCAAGCCGATGATCTCCTCCTTGACCTCCGGCTTCAGGAGACCCGACAAGGCCTTCTTGACGTCGTCGATGACCTCGTAGATGACACTGTAATAGTTGAGTTCCACCCCGGCCGCCTCGGCTGCACGCCTGGCCACGCTGTCGGCACGCACGTTGAAACCGATCACCACGGCATTGGAAGCCAGTGCCAGATTGATGTCGGATTCGGTGATGGCCCCCACGCCACTGGCGACGATCTTCACCTGCACCTCCTCGGTGGACAGCTTGGTGAGCGCCTCGCGCAGGGCCTCCGCGGAGCCCTGGACATCGGCCTTGAGCAGGATGTTCAGGGTATTGGTCTGGTCCTTGTCCAGGCGCGAGAACACTTCCTCCAGCTTGGCCGCCTTGCGGGAAGCGAGCTGGACGTCGCGGTACTTGCCCTGGCGGAACAGGGCCACTTCCCGAGCCTTGCGCTCGTCGGGCACCACCACCATGTCGTCGCCCGCGTTGGGGGTGCCGGACAGGCCCAGTACCATCACCGGGGTGGAGGGTCCCGCTTCGGTCACCTGCTGCCCGTTCTCGTCGAACATGGCCCGCACGCGGCCGTATTCCTTGCCGGACAGAATGACGTCCCCCTTGCGCAGGGTACCACTCTGGACCAGTACCGTGGCCACCGGCCCCCGCCCCTTGTCCAGACTGGACTCGATGACCGTGCCCCGCGCCGGGGCGTCACGCACCGCGCGCAGTTCCATGATCTCCGCCTGCAGGAGAATGGCCTCCAGGAGGTCGTCCACCCCTGCACCGGTCTTGGCCGACACCGGCACGAACATGGTGTCACCACCCCAGTCCTCCGGGATGATTTCGTGCTGGGCCAGTTCCTGCTTGACCCGCTCCGGATCGGCTTCGGGTTTGTCGATCTTGTTGATGGCGACGATGATGGGCACCTCGGCGGCACGGGCATGCTGGATGGCCTCCAGGGTCTGGGGTTTGACCCCATCGTCGGCGGCCACGATCAGCACCACGATGTCCGTGACCTCGGCACCGCGGGCCCGCATGGCAGTGAAGGCGGCATGACCCGGCGTATCCAAAAAAGTGATGTTGCCGCGTTCGGTCGCCACGTGGTAGGCCCCGATGTGCTGGGTGATACCGCCGGCCTCTCCGGCCGCCACCTTGGTGCGCCGGATGTAGTCCAGCAAAGTGGTCTTGCCGTGGTCCACGTGGCCCATGATGGTGACCACCGGCGGGCGCGGCAGTTTCTCCCCGCCCGCTTCTGTCTCCTGCAGTACCGCTTCCTCGATGGCGTCTTCCTGCAGCAACTTGGCCTTGTGGCCCATCTCCTCCACCACGATGGCGGCGGTCTCCTGATCCAGGACCTGGTTGATGGTGACCATGGTACCCAGCTTCATCAGGGTCTTGATGAGGTCGGCCGCCTTGACCGACATCTTCTGGGCCAACTCGGCCACGGTGATGGTCTCGGGAATGGTCACTTCCCGCACGATGGGGGCCGTGGGTTTCTCGAAACCGTGGCGGGTACCGGTGCTCACCTTCACCGCCCCCCGGGCCTTCTTCTTGCGCCGGCTGCTGGACACTTCCGCAGCCACGTGTAGTTCCTTGCGCCCGTACTTGGTCTTGCGTTCGGGCTTCTCCTTGCCGCGTCGCGGTCCCCTCTTCTCCTTCTCGGGTTCGGCGGCCTGGGATTGCACCGGAGGTGGTTCCGGAAGCTGTTCCGGCCCTCGTTGTTCCGGGATCGCCTCCGGGATCGCCTCCGGGATCGCCTCCGGGATCGCCTCCGGGGTCGTCTCGGGGGTCGTCTCTGGGGTCGTCTCCGGGGTCGTCTCCGGGGTCGCCTCGGGGGTCGTCACGGGAACTGCTGTGTCGGCCTCTGTCCGAGATTCCGCGGGGACACCAGCAGACTGCGCTGCTGCGGCTCCGGCCGCACCCTCTGGCTGGGCTTCCGCCTGGGTCACAGTCTGGGCTTCTGCCTGCGCGGGGGCGCTTTCCGGTTCCGCCTTTCGTTCCAGACCGGCTTGCGTGGTGGCTTGCGCAGTGGCCTGCGCCTCGGCAGCCCGCTGCTCAGCCTCGCGGGCCGTCGCCTCCGCCTCACGGCGTTCTTGCTCCAGGCGGACGGCCTCCTCCGCCATCACCTCTCCGCGCATGGCGTAGGTGCGCTTGCGGCGGAACTCCACGTTCACCTTGCGCGCCGCGCGAGTCCTCATCGGACCGCCTCCGCCACTGGTCTGTTGCAACTCGCTCACCGTCTTGCGGCGCAGTGTGATGCGCTTGCCGCTGCCCGCGCCCTTGGCCGCCTTCTCGCCCTTGCCGCGCGCGGCGCGCAGGTGAGTGAGCAGTTCCAGCTTTTGCTTGTCGTTGATGAGCTGGTTCTCGTCGGTGACGGGCACGCCAGCCTCTCCCAGCTGCGCCAGCAGGCGCTCCACCGGGATGCCGACCACATCCGCCAGTTGTTTAACCGTGACTTCTGCCATGATGCCTCAATATCGACTGTTGTCTGCGCTTCAGCCCTGTTGCTCCTGTTGCTGCCGTTCCTCGGCGAACCAGGGGGCGCGCGCACTCATGATCAACTGGCTGGCCCGCTCCGGATCCAGTCCTTCCACTTCCTCCAGCAACTCGTCCACGGCATACTCGGCCAGTTCTTCCTGGGTGGTGATGCCATGTGCGGCCAGTTTGTAGGCCAATTCGTCGTCCATGCCCTCCAGCGCCAGGAGATCTTCCGCCGGCCGCATGCCACCCTCGCTCTCTTCCTGGGCGATGGCCTGGGTCAGCAACACGTCCCGGGCCCGATCGCGCAGTTCCTGGACGATCTCCTCATCGAATTCCTCGATCGCCAGCAGCTCCTGGATGGGTACGTAGGCGATTTCCTCGATGCTGGAAAAGCCTTCCTGGACGAATATTGTGGCGATATCTTCGTCCACATCAAGCTGTTCCATGAACATCTTCTTCAAGGCTTCGGCCTCGGCCTCGCTCTTCTCCTCGGCCTCCGCCTCGGTCATGATGTTCAGTTCCCAGCCGGTGAGCTGACTGGCCAGGCGTACGTTCTGGCCCCCACGGCCGATGGCCTGGGACAACTGTTCCTCGGCCACGGCGAGGTCCATACTGTGCTTCTCCTCGTCCACGACGATGGACTGCAACTCCGCCGGCGACATGGCATTGATGACGAACTGCGCCGGGTTCTCGTCCCAGAGGATGATGTCGATGCGCTCGCCCGCCAGTTCGTTGGAGACGCTCTGCACCCGGGACCCCCGCATGCCCACGCAGGCACCCACGGGATCGATGCGCGGATCGTTGGACTTGACCGCGATCTTGGCCCGGGAGCCGGGATCGCGGGCGGCGCTGACGATCTCGATCAGCCCCTCGCCCACCTCCGGCACCTCCAGCTTGAACAGTTCCACCAGCAACTCGGGGGCGGTGCGGCTGACGAACAGCTGCGGCCCCCGGCTCTCCGCCCGGACTTCTTTGAGGTATCCGCGCAGGCGGTCACCGGGGCGCACGGCCTCGCGGGGGATGAGTTCCTCGCGCAAGATCACAGCCTCGGCATTGCCGCCCAGGTCGAGGATCACGTTGCCCCGGTCCAGGCGCTTGACCACGCCCGTCACCAGCTCGCCCACCCGGTCCTTGTACTGCTCCACCACTTTGGCGCGCTCCGCCTCCCGGACCTTCTGGATGATCACTTGCTTGGCGGTCTGGGCCGCGATCCGCCCGAAGGCCACGGACTCGATGGGTTCCTCGATGTACTCGCCCGACTGGATGTCCGGCTGCTTCTTGCGAGCCTCGCTGAGCAGGATCTGGGCATCGGGATTCTCCAGTCCCTCCTCGCCCACCTGGGCGTCGTCCACCACCAGCCAGCGGCGGTAGGCCTGATAGTCGCCCGTCTGGCGGTCGATTTCCACGCGCACATCGATGTCGCCGTCGTAGCGCTTCTTGGTGGCCGCGGCCAGCGCCGCCTCGATCGCTTCGACGACGATTTCCCTGTCGATGCCGCGCTCGTTGGACACCGCATCGACCACCATCAAGATCTCTTTGCTCATTGCCTACCGCCTTTTTTCTCGAATGTTCGTACCCGATTCGTCCCGTGATCGACAGCCATTCAGAATTCGGGCACCAGCCGGGCCCGCTCGATCTCCTCCAGGGGCAGGTCGATGCATTTGCCATCCACCTCCACCCGCACCCGACCCCCCTGCACGCCCTGCAGGATGCCCTGGTAATTGCGCCGGCCCTCCCTGGGAGCCCACAGGCGCAGCTTCACCCGCCGGCCACTGAAGCGGCGGAAGTGCTCCGCCGTGAACAGGGGCCGATCCAGGCCCGGCGAGGAGACCTCCAGGTGATAGTGGCCGGGAATGGGATCTTCCACGTCCAGCAGCGCGCTCACCTGATGGCTCACCCGCTCGCAGTCCTCCAGACCGATGCCTGTGCCCTCCTTGTCGATGTAAAGACGTAATATAGAGTGGCGACCGCTAGGGAAATATTCAATTCCCACAAGCTCATAGCCCATCATGTTCACAACCGGCTGCAAGAGCCCGTGAAGCCGTTCGTCTGCCTGGCGTATCATCGATTCCGTCCTACCCGTGATCCTGTCCGCCCATCTCCGAGTCACATGCTCGCTTGCCCTTCGGCCCCACTGCATCTCCTGTTGCATGTCGCGGGCACAAACAAAAAGTGGGCCCAAGGCCCACCTCCCATACACCCGTTTTCATCCGTTCCGGATCGGCCTTTCGGGCCTTTATGGCACTATCAAAAAAAACCCCCATGACGGGGTTCGACAGCGCCTCTCCAAATCCTATCCCGCATCTACCAGCACCCGGGGGACCGGTACGCTCGGGCGATGATTATAGGACTCGCTTCTGGTATTTGCAATATCACTCTGGCAACAACAGCCCGAGTGTCGAATTCTTTCAGGGCCTGGTGTGTCGCCGCCGACTTTGGTGTTCTTTCATCCCAACCTGCGGTGCCCACCCGTCAGGAACAATCCCGCAAGCCCGTTCCTGGGCCTTTGAACGATACGACGAGACAATGTGTATACAGGAAGGTAAAGCGAGATGTTGGATGGACTGCGACGAAGTGCCGGCCCTTTCTTCGTACAGGCCCTTTTTACCCTTGTTTCAGAGCTTGTCAAAGCCTACATCCGAGGAATCAACCGAGTGTAAGGGTCGTTCCAGGCGTCTCGACGCATGGATAATCGGGATCGAAAAGATCGAAATCCTCTGGAATCTCTGCCTTGTTTACTCTCTCGGCAATGCCCCTGAGGAGCGAATCCGGCGGGATCACGTCAACGTTGAAGGCCACAGCCACGTTGATTTCGCTATCCACCAAAGAAGTATTAGAGCCTGGCCCCTCGGGAAGATATTTGGAGATCCTGGCACCTCCACGCCCCCCGTCTTTCCCCCTGTAGAGCCCAGTCTTCGTCGCATAATTCAACCACACAAGTGTATCCCACCCCAATACAATGCCGCTGCTGAGATTCTTGAAGCGTGGGGTCAGCATCTCCTTGACGGTAGCTTGATCGAGCAGACGCGTGGTATTGCTCCCAGCATCGAGGGCACACATCACACGCGCCAAGTCATAAGCGGAGGCGGCCCAGCCACCCGTTGCCAAACCCAAAGGTACCCCTCCACCCTGCGGGCGATCGTTTCGAACGACGTTGCCATTCCCATCCATATCATAGGTCGCGGCATCGATGCTTTCCACTACGTTGACAGGAACGACGTCGAGGCCAAGCGGCAAAAAAACATTCTGTTGCATATAATCTACATATTCCATCCCAGAACGATCCGCAATGGCCAGGCCAACGACGCCGAAGCCGTGATTGGAATATTCCACATCTGTCCCTGCCTCGAAACGCAGAGGAAGACCCGCGACACCAGCGAGCATGGCTGCGTGAAGCTGCCCATATGTCAGCGGGTCGCTGTCACTCAAACCCCAATAGCTGCGTGCTATCTCTACTTTCCCACTTCCAATGAATCCAGCGGTATGAGTCAGTGCATGTTGGAGCTGGATCTTTGAAGCCCACTCCATGATCGTATTGATATTCTCTTGCTCGGAGGCGCCTAGCAAGTAGGCCGGCGTATGATTGGTGGGATTGACATTGGCAAGATTCGCCGGTGCCTCGGCCAATGCCTCGAAATACATGCCCGTATCAGACAGGATCCCATCAGGATTGGAGATGAACCATATCGTCCCATCTCTTCCAAAGATTGGTGAGATCTGCGACGAATAGAGCGGCTGGTCGAGCTGCATGGCGCCCTGCTCCACCAATTGCAGCGCACCGATGGCGGTCAAGACCTTCGATACGCTGCCGACTGGAGTGCGGTGCCATGGCCGCATCGGCACGTTTGCTTCTCTGTCCGCCATCCCGTAACCCTTCCACAACACCAGGCGGCCATTCTTGGTAACGGCTACAGTGGCCCCAGGGATGTTGTTCGTCGTCAGATAGTTGAGGAGGATGGCATCAATGGAATTTGGGATCTGGGGAGCCTGTTGTCCGGAGATGGGGGGATTGCTGGACGATCCGGAGTGGCAGCCCGTCCCCAGGATCACGGTAAGTATCAGTAGGGTGATGGCCAACCCTGGGCGACGTTCACGGGTTGCTTTCCGCCGCCTGCGACGCCCGCACGGCTTGTCCCTGGCAAGCCGGGAGTTTGAGAGGAAGTTCAAGAGAGTGTTCGAGAGGACTCCTTTCCCCATGTTTTCTCGGTGTACTCTACAGGTGGTTCCTCAGGCAAAAAAATGGTAGCGGGGGCAGGATTTGAACCTACGACCTTCGGGTTATGAGCCCGACGAGCTACCAGACTGCTCCACCCCGCACCTGTCGCATGCGACATGTTAGCAAACCCGCGGGGCGCGTTTCAAGGGGGGGCGGTGAAACCACCGGCCAGCAGCAGCACGAAGGCGATGGCGTAGTCCTCCTCGTCCGCCAGGCTCAAATGGGCCTCGCGAATGCCTAGGGTCCGGCAGAGTTCGCGGGCGCGGCCGCAATAGTCCAGGGCGGGCCTGCCCCGGGCGTCGTGGGTCACCTGGATCTGCTGCAAGGTGAGTCCGTCCCGGAAACCGGTGCCCAGGGCCTTGACCATGGCCTCCTTGGCGGCGAAGCGTTTGGCGAGGAAGTGGGCCTGCCGGCGGCTGTCACGGAATTCCGCCAATTCCGCTCCCGCCAGAATGCGCCGGGCGAAGCGCTCTCCATGGCGCTCCAGGCTGGCGGCCATGCGCGATACGCGGACGATGTCGGTGCCGATGCCGTGAACTAGGCCCAACGCTCCTTCCTCCGGGTGTTCCCCTTCTCCGAGACACCGGCCAGCGAACTCCCCCGCCCCTGCCTTCTCGCATGCCTTTTCGGGGGGATCACGAGCCGCTCCCGCGGGCCTCGCGCATGAGGCGTTTCATCTCCCGCACGGCCTGCGCCAGGCCGCTGAACAGGGCCCGGGCGACGATGGCATGGCCGATGTTGAGTTCGCGGATCTCGGGCAGGGCGGCGACGGCCATGACGTTGTGATAGTGCAGGCCATGTCCGGCGTTGACCTGCAGGCCCGCGGCCGCTGCCAGGCGGGCGGCCTCGCGGATGCGCTCCAGTTCGCAGTCGCGTTCGGCGGGCGTAGGGGCATCGGCATAATGACCGGTGTGGATCTCCACGCATGGCGCCCCGCAGCGTACGGCGGCCTCGATCTGGCGGGGTTCGGCGTCGATGAACAGAGACACCCGGCAGCCGGCCGCCACCAGGCGCTGGCAGGCTTCACGGATGCGTGCCTCCTGGCTGCAGACGTCCAACCCGCCTTCGGTGGTCAGTTCTTCCCGGCGCTCCGGCACCAGACAGCAATCCTGGGGGCGGATACGCTCGGCGATGGCCAGCATCTCCTCGGTGACCGCCATCTCCAGGTTCATGCGGGTCTGCAACACCTCCTTGAGCAGGGTGACGTCCCGCTCCTGGATGTGACGCCGGTCTTCCCGCAGATGCAGGGTGATGCCGTCGGCACCGGCCTCCTCGGCCACCAGCGCGGCCTGTACGGGTTCCGGATAGCGGGTTCCACGCGCCTGGCGCAGGGTGGCCACGTGGTCGATGTTCACCCCCAGCAGGATCTCGCCCCCTGGAGCGGCTGCCGTCCGGCGATCTCGTTCCGTGTCTCGTTCCGTACCAGGACTCATAACGGGCTCATGATGGATCTTCGATCAGGTCTTGCACGGGAGCAACGCCCGTGGGCACGTCCGGCCGCCACAACTTGCGGCTGTGGAGGGGGCGATCTCCCAGCAGCCCCGCCAGCACCAGGCGCAGCAGCCGCTTGCTCTCCTGCAGGCTGCGGGCATCCTCCAAGCACCCGGCGGCCAGATTCAGCAGGGTGCGTCCTTGCACGATCACCTCACCCCCCTCCCGTTCGGCGGACGGAAGCGCCGCCCCGCCTTGCACCGCCGCAACCGCCACGGCCCCCTCGCGGAACCGATAACGATAAGGGCGATCGGGTTCGATGGGCTTGCCCTGCCTATCGTAATGCAGATCGAGACCATAGCCCAAGGCTTCCAGCAGGCGCTTCTCGAAGATGCGCAGGTGGCGCTCCAGCTCCGGGCCCGCGGGCCGTGGCGCCTGCGCCAGCGCCGCCAGCGCCTGGTCGTAGGCCTGGAAGATCTCCGGCACCGGGTCGTTGCGATGCAACAGGCACAGCAGCAGTTCGTTGAGATAGAAACCATGCGGCAACAGGGCCGGCGCCAGCCAGCGCCGGCCGGAAACGGGTTCGGCGCAAGTGAGCACGGGCAATTCCCCGCGCCCGCGCCAGGCGGCCAACAAGGGACGAAAAGGCTCCAGAATCTGGAGCCTGCGCGCGCGCGGCCGGCGCACGCCGCGGGCCAGTACGGCCAGGCGGCCCTGGTGGCGTCCGAGCAATTCCAGGATCAGGCTGCTGTCCCGGTAAGGCCGGCGGTGCAGGACGTAGACCGTCTCCAGGGCCGCGCGGGACTCAGCCATCGCTGCTCCCCTCATTCCGAGTAGCCCAGACGCCGCAGCATCCGTTCATCGTCGCTCCATTTCTCCTTCACCTTGACCCAGAGCTGCAAGAAGACCTTGCAACCCAACATCTGCTCCAGCTCCTGGCGGGCCTGGCTGCCCACTTCCTTGAGCACGCGCCCCTGGTGCCCCACCACGATGGCCTTTTGGCCCGGGCGCTCCACCCAGATCAGGGCATGGATGCGCGCCAGTCCTCGCTCCTGGACGAACTGCTCGATCTCCACCGTGAGGGCATAGGGCAACTCGGCGCCGAGGCGGCGCATGAGCTTTTCGCGCACCAGCTCCGCGGCCAGGAAGCGCTCGCTACGGTCCGTGATCTGATCCGCAGGAAACAAGGGGGGACCGGGCGGCAACAAGGCGGTGATGCGCTGTTCCAGCAACGCCACGTGCTTGCCGCTGCGCGCGGCAATGGGAATCAGCTCGGCGAACGGATGGCGGCGTGCCATCTCGTCCAGGTAAGGCAACAACTTCTCCTTGGGTTTGACCTTGTCCACCTTGTTGATGGCCAGGATCACCGGCCGTTGGATACGGCGCAGCCGGGCGAGGAGGTCGTCCTCCTCCGCAGTCCAGCGCAGGGCCTCCACCACCAGGAGAACGAGATCCACGTCTTGCAAAGACTCCAAGGCGGCGCGGTTCATGAGCCGGTTCATGGCGCGCCTGGCGCCGCGATGCACGCCCGGCGTGTCCACGTAGACGACCTGGGATCGTTTGGTGGTCTTGATCCCCAGGATGCGGTGGCGGGTGGTCTGGGGCTTGCGCGAGGTGATGCTGATCTTCTGCCCGAGGATGCAGTTGAGCAGGGTGGACTTGCCCACGTTGGGGCGGCCGACGATGGCCACATAGCCGCAGTGATCCAGTTCTCCTGCCAATTCTCCTACCAGTCCTCCCGAGGGCGGCGCGGGAGCGACGTCCTCCGAGTGCCTGCCTTTCGGGCGCTCGTCTTCCGGCCGTTTGCCTGGCGGAGGTAGCTCTGCTGGTGTCATGTCCGATGGCGTATGCGAGAACAAGCGCGGAAACGAGAGAACAGACATCTCCGGGCGCATCGGCCGTTCAGGTCGGAGGCGCGGTGGAGGCACCCTCTTGCAGGCGTTCCAGGGCCCGGGCGGCAGCCTGTTGCTCGGCCTTGCGGCGGCTGCTGCCGCGCCCGCGTACACCTTCCGCCAGCCCGCTGACGCGGCACTCTACTTCGAACTCCTGGGCATGGTCGCTGCCTTTCACGGCGACGATGCTGTAATGGGGCAGGGGCAGGCGGCGCCCCTGCAGGTATTCCTGCAGGCGGGTCTTGGCGTCCTTGAAAGCGGTATCGGGCGAGGCCTGTTGCAGCTCCTGGGCCAGCAAGCGCTGCACCACCGGGCGGGCCGCCGCCAGCCCCCCTTCCAGATAGACGGCGCCGATGACCGCCTCCAGGGCCCCCGCGAGGATGGAATCGCGGTGGAACCCGCCGCTTTTCATCTCCCCCGGCCCCAGGTGCAAGGCGGCACCCAGCTGGATGCGGCGTGCGGCCTCAGCCAGGGTCTCGCCGCGTACCAGGCTCGCTCGCAGGCGGCTCAACCGCCCTTCGTCGGCCTGCGGAAAACGCTCGTACAGGACTTCGGCCACCGCCAGATTGAGCACTGCGTCTCCGAGGAATTCCAGCCGTTCGTTGTGATCGCTGCCGGCGCTGCGGTGAGTGAGAGCGCGGCGTAGCAGTTCCGGGTCGCGAAAACGGTAACCGAGTTTGTCTTCCAGATTTTTCAACGGCCCCGGATTTCCACTTGCTCGTCGAAACTCACCACCAGATCCACGTTGCCGAGGAAAGGTTCGCGCACCTCGTAGGCCACGATGATTTTCCGCTTGTTCGCTTCAGTCTCAATCCGGATGTCCTGGTGCTCGACGTGGGTGACGTCGTTGATCTCGAAACGCCGCAACAATCGGGTCTTGATCTCCGCATTGCTGAGCGATTCCATCAGGGCCTCATTCTGTACCGATTTGAGCGCACTGGTGACGTTGTAATTTTCGAGATAGACTGGAAGAAGGCGGATAACGAGCAAGGCAAAGAAACCGATAATCACCAGCAGCAACAAGAACGACAGCGCTGTCACTCCCGCCATCCGTCGCGGATGTAGGCGGGACAAACAGACGACATCCAGCGCGGTTCCTGGCCATCTTGTCCGTCTCCCTGATCCAGCGAGCCGCGTCTCTTCCCGGCAGCCCACCTTTGCCTCCCGGCATGTTCTCTCGCTCAGGCTCATGTCCTCCCCCTTTTGCTTGACCACTCGAATCAGTGAATGCGCATGCCGATGCGCTCCCAGTTGATCCCTCCCTTGCTGGCATCCCAGTTCATCCAGATCATGAAGGCCTTGCCCACCAGGTTCTCCTCTGGCACGGTACCCCAAAAGCGGCTGTCGTTGCTGTTGTCGCGGTTGTCTCCCATCACGAAATAGTGCCCTTCGGGCACCACGTACTCGCCCTCTCCCAAACGCCGCCGGTCCCGCTGAATCAGGATCTGATATTCGACACCGTCCAGGCGTTCCAGGCGCAGGCTGGCACCGCTGAGCGAGCGCCCGGCGCCGACCCCGGTATAGGTGCCGAGGATCTCCTGTGGTGCCGGCTCGCCATTGACGTAGAGTACCTTGCCGAAATAGCCGATGCGATCCCCCGGCAGGCCCACCACGCGTTTGATGTAGTCCACGGAGGGATCTTGGGGAAAGCGGAACACCACCACGTCGCCGCGCCGGGGCTCGCCGGTCTCGAGGATCTCGGTGCCCAGTAACGGCAGGCGCACGCCATAGGCATATTTGCTCACCAAAATGAAATCGCCCACCTGCAGGGTCGGCATCATGGAGGCGGAAGGGATGCGGAACGGCTCCACGACGAAGGAGCGCAGCAGGAGCACCACCAGGATGATGGGAAAGAAGGAGCGCGCATACTCCACCAGCAGCGGCTCCTTGGTGATGCGATTGATGGTCTCCTCGTCCAGCTCGCCCCCGGCGGATCCCGTGGCCTTGACCAGGGCCTCGCGCCGGCGTGGAGCATACTTGACCGCATCCACCGCCCAGATCAGCCCCGTGGCCACCAGGGCCAGGAGCATGACAGCTTGAAAATCGAAGTTCATGATTTCTTTCCTGTATGCAAGACGGCCAGGAAGGCGTCCTGGGGAATCTCCACCGTTCCCACTTGTTTCATGCGGCGCTTCCCCGCCTTCTGTTTCTCCAGCAGTTTGCGCTTGCGGGTGACGTCGCCGCCGTAACACTTGGCGGTGACGTTCTTGCGCAGGGCCTTGACGGTCTCGCGGGCGATGATCTGAGAACCGATGGCCGCCTGGATGGCCACGTCGAACATCTGCCGCGGAATCAGCTCGCGCATCTTCTCCGCCAGTTCCCGCCCCCGCTGCGCGGCCCGATCGCGATGGACGATGAGCGACAAGGCGTCCACCCGCTCGCCGTTGATGAGCAAATCCAGCTTCACCAGATCGGACGCCTGGAAACGCAAGAACGTATAGTCCAGGGAGGCGTAGCCCCGGCTCACGGATTTTAACCGATCGTAGAAATCCAACACCACCTCGTTCATGGGCAGCTCATAGCTCAGGGCCACCTGATTGCCGTGGTAGTGCATCTTTTTCTGGATCCCGCGTTTCTCCACGCACAGGTTGATCACCGCCCCCACGTGGGCCTGGGGCACCAGGATGTCGGCCTGGATGATGGGCTCGCGGATCTCTTCGATCTGGCCGGGATTGGGCAGGCGCGCGGGATTGTCCACCCGCAGGATCTCCCCCTTGCGGGTGAGTACCTCGTAGACCACGGTGGGCGCGGTGGTCACCAGATCCAGGCCGTATTCCCGTTCCAGGCGTTCCTGCACGATCTCCATGTGCAACATGCCCAGGAAGCCGCAGCGAAAACCGAAGCCCAGCGCCTGCGAGGTCTCGGGTTCGTAGAACAGGGCGGCGTCGTTGAGGCGCAGCTTGGCCAGGGCCTCACGCAAGGCCTCGTAGTCGTCGGCATTGACGGGATAGAGACCGGCGAACACCTGGGGCTTGACGGCCTTGAACCCCGGCAGGGGCGCCGCCGCCGGCGCATGGGTGTGGGTGAAGGTATCGCCCACCGGCGCGCCGTCCACTTCCTTGATGCCGGCGATGACGAAACCCACTTCGCCTGCCCGCAATACGCCCGTCTCCTGCGCCTTGGGCGTGTAAATTCCCACCTTGTTGGCCTGGTAGCCGCGCCCGGTGGACATCACGGTGAGCCGATCACCACTGCGCAGGGTCCCCTGCTGGATACGCACCAGGGACACCACCCCTAGGAAGTTGTCGAACCAGGAATCGATGATCAGGGCCTGGAGCGGCGCTTCGGGATCGCCCTCGGGCGGAGGAATGGCGTCGATGAGCCGCTCCAGCAGTTCCTCCACACCCGCGCCGGTCTTGGCACTGATGCGCACCGCATCCTGGGCTTCGATGCCGATGATCTCCTCGATCTCCTGAATGACACGCTCGGGCTCGGCGGTGGGCAGATCGATCTTGTTGAGCACCGGCAGCACTTCCAGACCCTGTTCGATGGCGGTGTAGCAATTGGCCACCGTCTGCGCCTCCACTCCCTGTGAGGCATCCACCACCAGCAGGGCACCCTCGCAGGCGGCCAGGGAGCGGGACACCTCGTAGGAAAAATCCACATGCCCGGGCGTGTCGATGAAATTCAGCAGATAGTTCCGGCCGTCGCGGGCCTGGTAGCGCAGCGAAACGCTCTGGGCCTTGATGGTGATGCCCCGCTCTCGCTCCAGCTCCATGGAATCCAGGACCTGCTCGGACATCTCCCGTTCGCTCAAACCGCCACAGATCTGGATGAGGCGGTCGGCGAGGGTGGACTTGCCATGGTCGATGTGGGCGATGATGGAAAAATTACGAATGTGCTGCATCGGCTCTTTCATGCCGCGGGGCGAGGCCAGGTACAAGGCCGCAAAGGGATCGGAGCGATGAGGCCGCGCCGGTGTCGGCGCATCTCGCGGCACCGGCAGGCCCCGCACCGGGCGCAGCGCTGCGGCTCACTTCCCTGCGCTCATTCCTCCTCGATCCGCAAAGCCAGGAATATGGGACTGCTGCCGCGCTGTACCAAGACCGGCACGGGCTTGCCTTCCGGTACCTGCTCGACCAGTTCCTTGAGATGCTTCACGTCGCGGACATCGTGGTTGTTGAATTTCAGGATCACGTCCCCGCTGCGCAGCCCGGCACGGGAGGCCGGCCCCGATTTGACGGATTCCACGTAGACACCGCCCTCCACCTCCAGGTCCTTCCTGCGTTCCTCGCTGAGATTGGAGACCACGATGTTGAGGCGCCGTATCTTGATGTCCTGGTCTCCGTCGCGGCCGCCGAGGGCGAGTTCGTCTTCCTCCGGCAACTCACTGATGGTGACTTCCAACACCTTCGGCTTGCCGTCGCGCATGATCTTGACCGGCACTTTCTTGCCCACTTTGGTGCTGCCCACCATGGGCGGCAGGGCGGCCGAGCTGGGTACTTCCTGGCCGTTGTACTCGACGATGATGTCGCCCACCTGGAAGCCGGCCGCCTCGGCCGGACTGTCCGGCAGCACGCGCGCCACCAGGGCACCGATGGGTTTGTCCATGCCGAAGGATTCGGCCAGTTCGCGGGTGACGTCCTGGATGAGGATGCCCAGCCAGCCGCGCGACACTCTACCCTTGGTCTTGAGCTGCTCCACCACGTCCATCACCACCTCGATGGGAATGGCGAAAGACAGCCCCATGAAACCACCGGTACGGCTGTAGATCTGGGAATTGATCCCCACCACTTCGCCGTCCATGTTCAGCAGCGGGCCGCCCGAATTGCCGGGGTTGATGGCCACGTCGGTTTGAATGAAGGGTACGTAGTTCTCGTTGGGCAGGCTGCGTGCCTTGGCGCTGACGATGCCCGCCGTCACCGTGTAATCGAAACCGAAGGGAGAGCCGATGGCCAGCACCCAACTGCCCACCTTCAGGTCCTTGGAAGAACCGATCTTGGCCGTGGGCAAGCCCTTGGCGTCGATCTTGAGCAAGGCCACGTCGCTGCGCTTGTCGGTTCCCACCACTTCGGCGATGAATTCCCGCCGGTCGGTGAGGCGCACCACGATCTCGTCGGCGTCACGAATGACGTGGTTGTTGGTCAAGATATAGCCGTCCTCGGACAGGATGAAACCGGAACCCAGGGACTTGTCGTAGTATTCCTCGATCTCGCCGTCCTCGTCGCCGAAAAAGCGGCGGAAGAAGTCGTCGAAGGGCGTTCCCTCCGGAGGGCGGCCATGCGGAAATCCACGCCGGCTTCGCTTGACCTTCTGCGTGGAACTGATGTTGACCACCGTGGGTTGCACCTGCTCCACGAGATCCGTGAAGTCCGGCAGATCCTTGGCCGCAGCCGCGGTGGGCAAACTGAACGCCATCCCCGCCAGCCCCACCATACCCAGTACCACCCACATCAGCACCGCCCAGCGGCGCCACCCACCGGCGCCGCGGCGCGGCGCACGGCTCTGTGCATCACGCAGATCCAAAACCATCGTCGTCATGATCCATCCCCACCCTGACTGAACGGCGTATGCCAGCGCACCGGCACTGCCTGCAAACTGGAAGTCCCGCCCGTGTCCCCGTCCGAATCTCCAGCCCCCGCAGATTCCGTGGTGGATCCCGTGACAGATCCTGGGCGGGCCACGATGACGGGCAGGCCGTGCCGCCCGCCCAGGTGCCGGGCCCAATGCCTGGCGCCAACGAATCCCAACCACAATCCCAACAGAGCCAAACCGATGGTCCAACCTTCTCTGGCCCCAGCCTCTTGCCCCGCAAGCTCGAACCCACCGGTGGAAGGCTGCAGCCAGCCGCCCACCACACTTCCCAACAATCCGCCCGCGAACAAGGCCAACAAGGGCAAGAGATAGACCAACAAGGAGCCCCGCACCAGAAACCGGTCTTCCACCGCCACCAGGACTTCCTCGCCCACCCGGGCACCGATCTCGTTGTGGGCCTCCACTCGCAGGGGCCGGGCACTCCAGTACCTGGCGATCACCCCGGTACCGCAGGCCTTGTTCACCGCGCAGCTGCCGCAGGCGCTCTGCCGCTGGGTCTCCAGCAGAGCCCGCTCGCCTCGTACAGCCACCACCTTGGCCTTCTCCGTCATCATGATGCGATCCAGGAATCCAACATCCTTCGTCGTGGAAGAGTGCTAGTATAACCTATAACAGACAAGCCCCGGCTCCCCATCGGGGAGCCGGGGCCCCAAGTCGCCGCACGGGCCCGCCGCGCCCGCTCCACTGCACATATCCGCTCGATGAACCGGTGGCTCGTCGCTGGCGCCAAGCTTATTGGGGCGTGTACCCCACTAGTTGAATGGTGGGATCGAAGCCGTTCTCCAGAGAGACCGTTCGGGCGTAACGCTGGTAGTTCAACAGGTAATCGTAGAGATCGGATGCCGCGACATCCCGGGCGGCAGTTACCAGGCCCTCGGTCTCCTCGGCCACGGCCACCGCTGCATAGACCACCGGTTCCGCAGCCGCTTCCTGCGGATCCGCAGCCGGATCGCGCGGCGCCTGCTGCGCGACCACCACCTGCTTCAAGTCGCTCCCCGCATGAGCAACCGTGCCCTTCGAACCACCCCCCCCGTCGAGATCGATCTTTTCTTGCAGGGCAATGGAAAGCGCCGGACCTTGCGAGACCACCGGAGAATCCGCCGACGAACCCGTTGGAGGCGCCACCTGCAGGATTCCCACTACCGCCACGGCCGTCAAAGATGCGGCCAGGGCCCAACCTTGCCAGCGGCGTGCCAGGATCTTTCGCCTGCTGTCATTGCTTGCGGGCACGGAAGGGGTCTGCGGCAGGAAATAGGTGGGTTCGTTCTGAAGGGCGGCGGAGATGCGATCGCTGAGTTGGGGGAAATGGAAGGGAGGCAGATCTTTGCGGAGGGCGTCACCGATGAGATGGTAATTCTGCCAGCGATGCTGCAGTGTGACGTCTCGTTTCATGGCCTCCACGACGCACTCCCTGTCCATCTCCTGCAGTTCTCCATCCACCAATAACGAGACCTGCTGGGAGAATTCACATGCAGTTCTTTTGGTCATGGCTGCCACCTTATTGTTTCCATTCGGCTTTTCATCAGCTTTCTTCACCTGAGGTCCAGCTGCCTGTCCATCTTTCGGTCATTCGATTTCCAGCTCACTGGCTGTAGATTTCCTTTTCCGGCCCCTTAAGGATCCTGCTAACCCATAAGACCATTCATTCCAGCAAAGGTTTCAACTTTTCGTTGATGGCCTCGCGGGCCCGGAAGATCCGAGAGCGCACCGTACCCACTGGACATTGCATGGCCTCGGCGATCTCTTCGTAGCTCAGGCCCTCGAGTTCCCGCAAGGTGATGGCCGTACGCAAATCCTCCGGCAGGTTCTGGATGGTCTCGATGACCGTTTTCTCGATCTCGTCCTTGAGCAACATCCCTTCCGGAGTCGTATAATCCTTGAGTTCCGATTCACCTTCGTACTGTTCCGCCTCCTCGGCGTCGATGTCGGAACTCGGAGGCTTGCGTCCCTGGGCGATCAGATAGTTCTTGGCCGTATTGACACCGATCCGATACAGCCAAGTATAAAATGCGCTGTCACCGCGAAAATTGGGCAAGGCCCGATACGCCTTCAGGAAAGTCTCCTGTACCACGTCCATGACCTCGTTGGGGTCATAGACATATCGCGCAATCAATTTGACCAGCTTGTGTTGATACTTGCGTACGAGGATGTCGAATGCCTTCTTGTCACCTCTTTGTACTCTTTCAACGAGATACTGGTCAGCATTTGTATCGCCCATTCGGGCTCATCCCTCCCGCAACGGCTGTGCCCATGAACCCCGCGGCACATCCGTTGCTCATTAGAAATAGACACACCCTCATCGGCAAAGTTTGGAAACCGGCCTAATTTTATGAGCTTTTCTCATTCAATCACAAAATTCCCTGGCACACCCCGGAAATATGCATGATAACAAAAAAGACCCACGAAGTCTTTGCGCTATCTCATGAATAATCATATAATTACATGAATTTCTACATCTCGTTTCAAAGAAATCGACCATCCAGCCCCACTCCCCGCCGTCTGCAGGCGGACAGGCGTGCCCAGGAAGTGTATCCTTGACGCTGACCATGAGTCATTCGTTTCATCACGACGTGCTCGTCGTCGGCAGTGGCGCCGCGGGACTCAGTCTGGCCCTGCGCCTGGCGCCCCATGCCCGCGTGGCCTTGCTGTCCAAGGGACCGCTGCAGGAAGGAGCCACGCTCTACGCCCAGGGTGGAATCTCGGTGGTTCTGGACCGCGAGGACTCCATCGCCTCCCACATCGCCGATACCCTGGCCACCGGGGCCGGTCTCTGTGACGAACGGGTGGTGGAATACTGCGTCAGCCGGGCGCGGGAATGTATTCAATGGCTCATCGACCTGGGGGTTCCCTTCACGCGAAGCCCGGCGGGCGATCCCACCCCCTACCACCTCACCCGCGAAGGCGGGCACAGCCACCGGCGCGTCATCCATGCCGCCGACGCCACCGGGCGGGCGGTGGAGAAGACCTTGGAACAACTGGTCCGGGAACACTCCAACATCGAGATCTTCGAGCATCACCTGGCCATCGATCTGGTCACTGGCGCCAAACTGGGCCTGGACCGCCCCGATTGCTTGGGGGCCTATGTCCTGGACCTGCACGCCGGGGAAGTGAAGGTCTTCAGCGCCGCGCACACCGTACTGGCCACCGGCGGCGCCGGCAAGGTCTATCTCTACACCAGCAATCCGGACGTAGCCACCGGTGACGGCATCGCCATGGCCTGGCGGGCGGGCTGCCGGGTGGCCAACATGGAATTCATCCAGTTCCACCCCACCTGCCTCTATCACCCCCGCGCCAAGTCCTTCCTCATTTCCGAAGCGGTCCGTGGTGAGGGCGGGCGCCTGTTGTTGCCCGACGGCACCCCCTTCATGGAACGCTTCGACCCGCGTGCGGAGCTGGCCCCGCGCGACATCGTGGCCCGCGCCATCGATCACGAGATGAAACGCCTGGGGGCGGAATGCGTGTACCTGGACATCAGCCACAAGCCCGCGGATTTCATCCGCAAGCATTTTCCCAACATCCACCGGCGCTGCCTGGAATTCGGTTTCGACATGACCCGCGAGCCCCTGCCGGTGGTGCCGGCGGCCCACTATCTGTGCGGCGGTGTGGTCACCGACCTGCGCGGGCGCACCGATCTGCCCGGGCTCTATGCCATCGGCGAGACCGCCTGGACGGGGCTGCACGGCGCCAACCGCATGGCCAGTAATTCGCTACTGGAATGCCTGGTGTTCGCGGCCGCAGCCGCCGCGGACATCCAGGAACGGCTGCCGCGATGCGGGCGCCCACCGGCCATTCCGCCCTGGGACGAGAGTCAGGTCACGGACTCCGACGAGGAAGTGGTAGTCTCCCACAACTGGGACGAACTGCGCCGTTTCATGTGGGACTACGTGGGCATCGTGCGCACGGACAAGCGCCTGCAGCGGGCCTGGCGGCGCACCCTGTTGCTGAAACAGGAGATCGAGGAATACTACGGCAATTTCCGCATCACCGGCGATCTCATCGAATTGCGCAACCTGGTGCTGGTGGCCGAACTCATCATCCGCTCCGCCATGGAACGGCGCGAGAGCCGCGGCCTCCACTACACCCTGGATCACCCCGCGCCCGATGGGGGGACGCCTCCTCGCAACACCATCCTCGCGCCCTCCACCGGTCCCAGAGGGGCAGCCCGCCGGCTGGCCGCGGGCCGCGCCGACTGATTTTCCTCCTGCCTTTCTGGCGATTCCGACTTGGCGATCCCGACCCAGTGATTCCAGTCCGGTGATCCGGCCGCTCTTCATGGCCCTTCCACTCGCAACCGCACCCGCAGGCGCCGGTGTACGGCCTCCGGTACGGCGTCGCGGAACAGTATCAGGACGTGGCGCCCCTGCGGAGTACGGAAGTTGAGCACCACCAGCAACGGATGCACGAAGGCGTCTCGTTCCAGTCGTGCGGCCAGGCTTCCAGCGGCCGTCTCCAGCACCCAGCGGCCGTCCGCATGCCACACCGCACGCACCACCACCCGCTCTCCCCGGCGCTGCACATGCCGACGCCAGTTCACGGCCAGGCGCCACAACACCACGGCGGCCAGGCCCGTGGCGAGCCAGGCCGGCCGGATCCATCCGGCCAGGAGCACGAGGGCGGCGGCATGCACACCGAGCAGATAGGCGGTCAGCCAGCGGGAAGGCCCGGGCTCAATGTGCAGGGGCTCCGCGGATCCTGGCCACCACATGGGCGACTTCCCTGTCGCTGGGCACCAGCCGGCCGAGGAGATAATCCAACAGCAACTGATCCGGACATTCGAGCAGGCGCTGCAGGGCCCGCCGCTGGCTGCCGTCCAGGGCATCGTAATGCTCGCGCACGAAGGCCTCCAGCAACAGATCCAGTTCGCGCATGCCGCGCCGGCATTGCCAGTGGATGCGCGCCCGCTCCCGCTCCGCTTCCACGCCCTTCATGTCACAGGTACTGCTTGACCATCATGTGCTTGATACGGCCGATGGCACGGGTGGGATTGAGCCCCTTGGGGCAGACGTCGGTGCAGTTCATGATGGTGTGGCAGCGAAACAGGCGCGAGGCATCCTCCAGGGCGTCGAGGCGTTCCTCGGTGGCCTGGTCACGGCTGTCGGCCAGGAAACGGCAGGCCTGCAGCAAGGCTGCCGGTCCCAGGAACTTGTCCGGATTCCACCAGAAGGAAGGACAGGCCGTGGAACAACAAGCGCAGAGGATGCATTCGTAGAGCCCGTCCAGGCGGTCGCGTTGCTCCGGCGTCTGGCGGAACTCCACTTCCGGCACCGGGTCCTTGACGATGAGATAGGGTTTGACGGCCCGGTACTGGCGGTAGAAGGGACCGAGGTCCACCACCAGGTCCCGGATCACGGGCATGCCGGGCAGCGGCCGGATCACCACCGGCTCCTTGAGCCGTTTGAGCGGTGTGATGCAGGCCAGGCCGTTGCGGCCGTTGATGTTCATGGCATCGGAGCCGCACACCCCCTCGCCACAGGAACGCCGGAAACCCAGGCTCTCGTCCTCGGCCTTGATGCGCAGCAAGGCATCCAGCAGCATCATGTCCGGCGCCAGTCCGTCGACTTCATAGTCCTTCATATAGGACCGCTCGTCCCGGTCTGGGTCGTAGCGATAGATGGAGAAACGCATGGTGGTCATGCTCAATACACTCTCTCTTTGGGAGGAAACGGTTCCACGGTGAGCGGCTTCATGCGCACCGGCTTGTAGTCCAGCTGCTCCCCTTCCAGGAAGAACAATGAATGCCTCAGCCAATGGGTGTCGTCGCGCTGGGGATAGTCGATACGGGAGTGGGCGCCGCGGCTCTCCTTGCGCGCCAGGGCCGAGTGCACCGCCGCCAGGCCCACGTCCATGAGGTTCTCCAGTTCCAGGGCCTCGATGCGGGCGGTGTTGAACACCCGGCTGTGGTCGCGCAGCGTGACCGCCTGCAGGCGCTGGCGCAATTCCCGCACCTTGGCCAGGCCTTCGGCCAGCACCTCCTCGCTGCGGAACACCCCGCAATAGTGTTCCATGGTGCGCTGCAATTCGTCTCGCAGGGCATCCACGGTCTCCCCGTCCCCCTTGCGCTCCCAGCGCGCCAGGCGCGCCAGAGCGCGCTCCACGCTGTCGCGGTCCAGACGCCGGTGATAGCGCGATTCGCGCAGGTATTCGATGATGTGATTGCCGGCGGCTCGGCCGAACACCACGATGTCCAACAAGGAGTTGCCCCCCAGGCGGTTGGCGCCGTGAACCGAGACACAGGCACACTCCCCCACGGCGTAGAGTCCGGGCACGGGTTCCTCCGGCCCCTGGCGTTCCGGCACCACCACCTGGCCGAAGCGGTTGGTCGGGATCCCGCCCATGGTGTAGTGGCAGGTGGGAAACACCGGGATGGGCTGGTGTACCGGATCGATGTGCAGGAAGGTGCGCACCATGTCGTAGATGCCGGGCAGGCGTTTCTTGATGACCGCTTCCCCCAGATGATCCAGTTTGAGCAAGACGTAGTCGCCGCGGGGACCGCAGCCGCGCCCTTCCCGCACCTCGGTGGCGATGGCCCGGCTCACCACGTCGCGGCTGGCCAGATCCTTAGCGTGGGGGGCATAGCGCTCCATGAAACGCTCGCCGTCCTTGTTGATGAGATAACCCCCTTCGCCGCGTGCGCCCTCGGTGATGAGCATGCCCTTGCCGGCGATGCCCGTGGGGTGGAACTGGATGAACTCCATGTCCTGCAGGGGGATGCCTGCACGCAGGGCCATGCCCATGCCGTCACCGGTATTGATGCGCGCATTGGTGTTGGTGCGATAGAGCTGCCCGGCACCGCCGGTGGCGAGCAGCGTGGTCTTGGCCTCGATCACCAGGGGCTGGCCGGTCTCGATGCACAGCACCAGGGCCCCCAGCACGTACCCCTCATCGTCACGCAGCAGATCCACGGCGAAGTATTCGTCGAAGAAATGGGTCTTGGCGCGGATGTTCTGCTGATAGAGGGCATGGAGGATGGCATGCCCGGTGCGGTCCGCGGCGGCGCAGGTGCGCGCCGCCTGCTCGCCGCCGAAGTTCTGGCTCTGCCCGCCGAAGGGGCGCTGGTAGATACGGCCGTTGTCCAGGCGCGAGAAGGGTACGCCGAAATGTTCCAGCTCGATCACCAGGCGTGCGGCGGCGCGGCACATGTACTCGATGGCATCCTGATCGCCCAGATAGTCGCTGCCCTTGACCGTGTCGTACATGTGCCAGTGCCAGTTGTCGGGCAGCACGTTGGCCAGCGCCGCGTTCATGCCCCCCTGGGCGGCGACGGTATGGGAGCGGGTGGGAAAGACCTTGGACACCACGGCCACCGAGGCCTCGGCCTGGGCCAGTTGCAGGGCGGCGCGCAGGCCGCCGCCGCCGGCACCGATCACCAGGGTGTCGAAACGGCGCCGCTCCAGGTCCGAGTAACCACTCATGGACAGCCTCCTCTCACGGCCACCCTGCCTGTATTCCAGCCAGCGCGGCCCAGGCCCAGGCCAGGGACCCCAGCAGGACCACCCCCACCAGGCTCAGCAGCAGCAGGCGCAGGCCAGCATGATGCACGTAATCCACCAGCACGTCCCGCATCCCGACCCAGGCGTGCGCGGCGAGGGCGGCGAAGAACAGGACCATGGCCAGCCACGGCAGGGGCTCGGCGAGCCAGGCCCGCCAGCGGTCGAACCCCTCACCCGCAGGGGCGGCGAGCAGGAAATAGACGAAATACAGGGCCAGATAGACGGCGCTGATGCGTTGCAACAACCAGGCACGCAATCCTGCGGCGCGGCGGCTCATCACCAGATCCAGACACCCAGGAAGAGGGTCGCCAAGGCCGCCGCGATGACCGCCCAGGCGCTGCGCCGCGCGGCGCGCGCTTCCACGCCCAGGTCCAGGTCGATGAGCAGATAGCGCAGCCCAGCATAGAAATGATGCGCCGCCAGCCACAGGAGCAGGATCGACAAGGCCCGCACCAGCCCGCCGTTCAGGAACTCGGCCGCCGCCTGATATTCGTCGGGGCCGCCGAGTGAGCGCTGCAACAGCCAAGTGGCGAAGGGCACGGCGAGGAACAGGACCACGCCTGCGATGCGATGGCCGATGGACAGCACCGCGGTCACGGGGAAGTGGATGCGGGTCAGATCGAGAAAGACCGGGCGCCGGCTGTGCTCGTCCATGGCCCCATAGTGTAGCGCAAGGCCGCCATTTATCCAGTATTACCCCCGAGCCCTTTTTCCGCTATGATCGACCGTCTCGAAACCCGCATCGAGGTGTATGCTCATGGACAGCAGGTGGCAAGCCTTTCTCGAAGACGCGGGCGCCGTCTTCGCCGACGGCGTGGTGGCGAGTTTCGGCAATCCCCAGCGCGAGATCCGCATCGCCACGGCGGGACCGTTGCTGGCCGATTTGTCTCACCTGGGCACCATCGTCGTCACCGGTGACGATGCCCGCACCTTTCTGCAGGGCCAGCTCACCAACGATATCGCCCAAATCGAATCCGGACATTGCCAGTGGAGCGGTTACTGCAATCCCCAGGGACGCTTGCTGGCCCTCTTCCGGGTCTTCTTCCACGAGGGCGGCTATCACCTGGAATTGCCCCGCTCGCTGCTGGAGCCCACGCTCGAACGCCTGCGCAAGTACGTGCTCCTGTCCAAGGTCACCCTGGAGGATGGCGGAGACTGCCTGGCACGGGTGGGCTATTCGGGCCCCGACAGTGAGGCGGAACTGGCGGCCGCCGTCGGCTCGGTGCCGGGCGCCGTGAACGAGGTCGTCCACGCCGGTGAGCTGACCGTGGCCCGCATCGCCGGCCCCCTGCCCCGCTTCGTGATCCAGGGCCGCCCCCAGGCTATGGAAAAGCTGTGGTCGGTGCTGGACGTTCATGCCGCCCCCGTGGGCGCCCCGGTCTGGGAATACCTGGACATCCTCGCGGGCCTGCCCATGATCTGCCCGGAGACCGCCGGCATGTTCGTGCCCCAGCACGTCAACCTCGATCTGGTGGACGGCGTCAGCTTTCAGAAGGGATGTTATGTGGGCCAGGAAGTGGTGGCCCGCCTGCATTACCGGGGCAAGAGCAAGCGGCGCATGCATCGCCTCCACGTGGACAGCGACGAAGTGCCGGCCCCCGGCACACCCCTGTACGGCCGATCCGCCGGTCAGGCCGCCGGCAATCTCGTCCGCGCCGCCCCCAGCCCCGAGGGAGGCTGCGAGGCCCTGGCCGTGATCGTCGCCGAGCATCTCGGACATGCGCTCCATGTGGGCGCTCCCCGCGGCCCGCGCGCCATGGTGGTCCATTCCCCGGAAGAGGCCGGGTCTTCCTCCTGAACGCCCCGCTCCGATCCGGTCTACATCGGTCTGTATTCCCACTGCCCGGGAAACGTCAACGGGGACACTGACCTGCTGCCAGGGCCACGGCTGCCAGGCTTCAGGATTCGCCCGCGGAAACGATACAAAGAGACAGGACCGCGCGAGCGCACGTTCCAGCTCCGGAAACTCACCGCCCATGGCCCCCCCGCAGATCGAACAGTTCTGGCACGACCTGGTCTCGGACATCAAGTCCAATCGCCTGGAACTGCCCACACTGCCGGACACTACCCTGCGGGCCCGGCGCCTGCTCGACAGCGGTCGCGTCACCGCCCAGCAATTGAGCCGGCTCATCGGCACCGATGCCGTGCTCTCCGCCCGCTTATTGCGCGTGGCCAACAGCCCCTTGTACCGCGGCCGCCGTAAGATCCGCGATCTCAAGAGCGCCATCACCCGCCTGGGTTTCGGCGCCGTGCGCAGTGTCATCACCAGCATCGCCATGGAGCAGCTCTATCACCATCGCCTGTCCTCGCCCGCGAAGAGGCGGTTCCTGGAGCAAACCTGGGATCACAGCGTCCACGTGGCGGCTCTGGCCCATGTGATCGCCCGCGATTTCACCGACATCCCCCCGGATCAGGCCCTGCTCGGCGGTCTGATCCACGACATCGGTAAACTGCCCATCCTGGAATACGCTGAACTCTTACCGGAGGTCATGGCGGACGACCAGCTGCTGGACAAGCTGCTCACGGTCCTCCACACCAAAGTGGGCATACTGATCCTGCGCACCTGGCGCTTCACCGAAGACCTGATTTCGGTGGCCGCGGAACACGAAGACCTGATGCGCGATCCCCGTACAGAGACTGATCTCACCGACGTCGTGATCGTCGCCAATCTCCTCAGCTACGTAAGCAGCGACCACCCTCTGACCCGGCAGGACTGGTCCGCCATCCCCGCCTTCCATCGCCTTGCCCTCACTCCGGAAGAGAGCATCGACATCATTCGCAACGCACGCGACGAGATTGGCGAAATCCGCAGCCTGTTTCAGGACTGATCCCCGTTTTCATCCCAGACACATCTTCCACCACTCCCCGGTAAGGAGGGGCGGCAGAGCAGTGATCACTTGGCGCGGGGACGCATGTGGGGAAACAAGAGTACGTCACGGATAGAAGGCGCATTGGTAAACAACATCACCAAGCGGTCGATGCCGATACCTTCTCCCGCGGTGGGCGGCATGCCATGCTCCAAGGCACGAATGAAGTCTTCGTCGAAATGCATGGCCTCCTCGTCACCAGCTTCGCGTTCAGCGAGTTGCTGACGCAGGCGGTCGGCCTGATCTTCGGCGTCGTTGAGTTCGGTGAATCCGTTAGCGATCTCGCGACCAGCAATAAACAGCTCGAACCGATCAGTGACGGAAGGATCTTCGTCATTGCGCCGCGCCAGCGGAGAGACCTCGGTGGGATAGGCAGTAATGTAGGTGGGATCCAGGAGCTTTTCCTCTACCGTCTTCTCGAAGATTTCCAGCTGGAGCTTGCCCAAACCGTAGCTGTCCTTTACCGGAATCTGCAAACGCGCGGCGAGTTCGCGCAAGAAATCAAGGTCCTCCAGCTGTGCCGCGATCAGCTCTGGGTTATGGGCCAGGATGGCCTCCTTCAGAGTATAGCGGCGAAAGGGCCGACCGAGATCATAGTCATGCCCCTGGTAATGGATGACGGTGTCTCCTTTGATGTGCTGGGCCAGACCGCGTAGCATTTCCTCGGTGAGATCCATGAGGTCCTGGTAGTCGGCGTAGGCCTCGTAGAACTCCAGCATGGTGAACTCGGGATTGTGCCGCGTGGACAACCCCTCGTTGCGGAAATTGCGGTTGATCTCGAAGACCTTCTCGAAGCCGCCCACCACCAGGCGCTTGAGATAGAGTTCCGGTGCTATGCGCAGATAAAGCGGAATATCCAGGGCGTTGTGGTAGGTCTTGAAGGGTCGCGCCGCGGCGCCGCCGGGCAGGATCTGCATCATGGGTGTCTCCACTTCTAGGAAGCCGCGGTCGCTGAGAAAACGCCGCAGATAATCGATGATGGCGGTGCGGGTGCGGAAGGTCTGGCGACTGACCTCGTTCATGATGAGGTCCAGATAACGCTGGCGATAACGTAGCTCCTGATCCACCAGGCCGTGGTACTTGTCGGGCAGCGGCCGCAGGGCCTTGGCCAGCAGGCGGATCTCTTCCACCTTCACCGACAACTCGCCGGTACGGGTCTTGAACAATACGCCTTCGGCGCCGATGATGTCGCCCAGATCGCAGTCCTTGAAGGCCTCGTAGACCTCGGGCGAAACCACGTCGCGCTGGATGTAGAGCTGGATCTGGCCGGACATGTCCTGCAGGTGGGCGAAACTGGCCTTGCCCATGATGCGCCGGCGCATCATGCGGCCGGCCACTTTCACGCGCCGAGGTTCGGCCTCCAAATGCGCATTGTCCTTGTCTCCATACTCGGCATGTAGTTCAGCCGCCATGACGTTGCGGCGAAAATCCACGGGGAAAGGATTGCCCTGCTCGCGCAGGCGAGCCAGTTTGGCCCGCCGCCGAGCGATCTGTTCCTGTTCCTCCTGTTCCACTTTCTGCTCGATTCTCATAATGCTTCTCACCCTCTACCCTGTATCCCTCGTTCGAGGCTCGCCCTCAGACATGTCGCTGGGAATCCTGAGGACCCACGCATGGAGGAATGGCAGAATGACCAAAAAGTTTGTTGTTATTCAATCAGTTACCTTCCAAGAAGTCAGCCGGCATGCAAGCGGGAAACCCAAGCCTGTTGAAAGTCTGATCAAAGAGATGGTGAAAATGCAAGGATTTTGTGTAAGGTAATTCCTAACTATTTCGGACCAAAATTGGTTTGATTTCAGTAATAGAAACTCGCTTCATAAGCTGTAAAACAAGGGGAAAAAGGTCTTCGTCTCGGTGATTGAAGCGAAACGAAACTTCACCCAGGTAAAGGTGGAAAAATTTAC
>WFNO01000085.1 GCA_015488555.1 Gammaproteobacteria bacterium | reverse complement strand
TGCGTATGATCGACCATGCGCGGATTCTGTGTATTGATTCTATCCCTTTTTCAGTGCCGTGGAAAACCCCGCCACCCCGAATCCCGCTGTCCCGGCACGATGCCTTCGCGCCAGGACTTCCTTGGGACGTATGGTTTCAAGTCTGAGACGGTGCGGCTGCAGCCGGTGGGGTTGCGCAACGTATTAGCTATCGGCGGCAGGTCTGGGATGTTTAGCAAAAACTCGACACCATCCGCTTTTTTCCAGCCGGCAGGGCATGACATGGCAGGCCTTTTGCTTCAGGGCCTGTGTATGACGGGTACATGGGTATGACCGAGGCGAAGCATGACACGGCCCACTGGTGGTATCTGCGCCGCCGCGGCCAGATCGAAGGTCCTTTCCCCGCCGCGCAGATCACCGACGGTCTCTTGTTGGGGCGTATCCTTGCCGAGGACGAACTGAGTTCGGATCTCGTTCACTGGTACCGGGCGGATACGATTCCGGAACTGTATCCCGCAGTCATCGAGGCGGCGAAGCACGATCCTCAGGCCCGGCAACGGCTGGCGGCGGCGCAGCGCTGGGCGGATGAGCGGCGCGGGGAGGATCGGCGCCGGTACCAGAGCGCGGTGGTGAGGGATCGGCGCTCGCTGCCGGAGCGGCGCCAGCGCAGCACGGTGAATCCCCGCCCCAGGCATGAGCCGCATCGGGCTGCCGGGGTGCTGTCATCCCGTAAGCCCTCCCCATTCGGCGGTGTGGTGGTGGGCGGCCCCGGCCGTTCCCGCCTGCTGCTCAGCATGATGGTGATGCTGGCGGCGCTGGTGATGTGGGTGCTGGTGGAGCCGGGCAGACCGCCCGCACAGGCCGTGGATTGCGAGGCGCCACCCCGTCCCGGGGTCGATCTCAGCAACTGTTTCCTGGAGGGGGCCATCTACCGAAATGCCGATCTTACGGGGGCGCGTTTCTACAATACCCGCTTGAGCGGTTCCGATCTGCGCGGGGTGCTGCTGGCGGGTGCCGAAATGTCCTATGCCGAATTGAGTGTGGCCCGCCTGCAGGGCGCCGATCTGCACGAGGCCACCCTGGTGGGGGCCAGCCTGCGGGGCAGCGACCTGCGCCAAGCGGACCTGCGGCGCGCGAATCTCGCCTATGCCGATCTCAGAGGGGCACGCCTGGAAGGTGCCGTGCTCGAAGGGGCCCTGTTGGACCGGGCCATCTGGGTGAACGGCCGTACCTGCGCCCCGGCTTCCATCGGGCAATGTATCCTGCAACAGCCCCCTGCTGCCGTACGCAGCGCCCGGCAACCCGATGTCCGGGCCGGCGAGTAGGCACGCCTCAACGATCTTCCTGCCACGGCTGCCCGAAGCTCTCCGTCGTATAGCGCCAGACGCGCACGGTGTCGGACCAGTAATCCGGGGGCAGACCGGCCTTGAGTTTGAGTTGCGCCAGGAACCGGCGAGGATCGGGCAGGGAGGACCACACCGACGGCAGGAAGGTACCGCGATATCGTTCACCCTCTTCCAGGATCAGCCCATCCACCCCAGGTCGCAGTTGTTGCACCAGTTCCGCCTCGGATGAGAAGACCAGCGGTTCAGGACGGCCCAGCACGGAGATCTGGATGTGCAGTTGAGGCAACTCCCCGGCACTCAGGGGCGGGAAGCGCGGATCCTGGAAGGCGGCGGCGAAAGCATTGTAGGCCACGTCACAGACCAGGGGGCGGCGGGCTTCCAGGCTGCCGATGCAGCCGCGCAGGGTGTGGTCCATCTGGAGGGTGACGAAACTGGCGCCGGGTTCGCGCAAGCGCGGTTCGTGATCGCCTGCGTTCACGGGCAGTGGGCGCTGGTGTTGCAGTCCATGGACGATGGAGCGGCGGGCCACGTCGAGTAGAACACGCCGCTGTGCCGCGGACAGCGGCGTCTGCGCCGCTTCAGGCGGCTCGTCCGCTTTCCTGGAAGACATAGGCGCCATAGCCTACCACTTGGTCACGCGGCCCGGCAGTATCACCGGAATTGCGCAGATCCACCGTCTGTACGTGCAGGTGATGATGGCATGCGGCCAGCAATAACCCTCGCAACGGGTAGCGCCCGCAGGCGTCTTCTTCGCCGATGTCCTGGGGAGCAAGGGACTCGATGGCACGCGTGGTGGCCGCGTCCAGGCGCCGCGCCGTCTCGTAGTCGTAATAGTGACTGAGATCCGTGCTGATGACGATGAGGGTTTCCGGCCCGTCCCACAGGGCCTCCAGCACCTCGTCCACCTCTTCGGCGCTGGCCTCTCCCACTACCAGGGGAACGAGAGTGAATTCGTCCAGCACTTCTTGCAGAAAAGGGAGCTGCACTTCCAGGCTGTGTTCCAGGGCGTGGGCTTCGTCCAGGTAACGCACCTGGGGAAAGCGCTCCACCAGATGGGCGAGGGTGGCGCGCTCCACCGGGACCAGGCCCAGCGGAGTGGCGAAGGCATCGGACTGCGGCGCGGCCAGACCCCGCAGGGGTACCCGATGGGCGGGACCCAACAGGACCACGCGCCGGAAGCGATTCCGGCCGCTTGCCACGCGGGCGTAGGCCGAGGCGGCCACGGGACCGGAATAGACATAGCCGGCATGAGGAACGACGATGGCCTTGGGAGGTGGGCCTTCGGCTGTGACTTCCCGCAGATAGTGGCGCACGGTCTGGCGGAGTTCGTCCGGATCGGCGGGGTAGAACATACCGGCGACTGCGGGCGGCCGGATGGCGGTCATCGTTTCACTCCCTCAACGAATCTCATAAAGTAACGTACTCGCGATCGTCCTTAATCCTGCGCGCCTGTTCGAGCGTTCGGCAAGCAAATCTATTCTTGCACCTTTTGTGAAACTATAACACACATTCTGATAATATAGAGACTAGGCCTCCGATGAGACCGGTGTCTGCGAAAATGCGACAGCAACGCCCGCACTCTCGGGTTTTTCTGATCCCGTGCGGATCACTGAGGAGGGGATACCGTGACCATAGCGCTGATCATTCCGGAGGAAGTTCCTACCAAATACTGGCACCACTTGAAAGACGGTCGCATTCAGTGTGACTTGTGCCCGCGTTTCTGCAAGCTGCACGAGGGACAGCGCGGCCTGTGTTTCGTGCGAGCGTGCCGGAACGGGCAGATCGTGCTCACCACCTATGGCCGTTCCAGTGGTTTCTGTGTGGATCCCATCGAAAAGAAACCGCTCAATCATTTTTTGCCGGGTACGCCGGTATTGTCCTTCGGAACGGCGGGTTGCAACCTGGCCTGCAAATTCTGCCAGAACTGGGACATCAGCAAGTCCCGGGAGATCGACACGCTGGCCGATGCCGCCCTGCCGGAGGTCATCGCCAAGGCCGCCGCCGACCTGCACTGCCGCAGCGTGGCCTTCACGTACAACGACCCGGTGATCTTCCACGAATACGCTATCGACGTGGCCAAGGCCTGTCACGAGCGCGACATCAAGGCGGTGGCGGTCACGGCCGGCTACGTCTGCCCCGAGCCGCGCGCGGAATTCTACGCCCACATGGATGCCGCCAACGTGGACCTGAAGGCCTTCACGGAGCGCTTCTATAAATACATCACCGGCAGTCGCTTACAGCCGGTGTTGGACACCCTGCGTTATATCAAACACGAAACGGCCGTCTGGCTGGAGATCACCACGCTGTTGATTCCGGGGGAGAACGACTCCGACGAGGAGATCGACCAGATGACCCGCTGGGTGGTGGAGGAGCTGGGGCCAGATGTACCTATGCATTTTACCGCCTTTCATCCCGACTGGAAGATGATGGACAGAACGCCCACCCCTCCCCAGACGCTGAGTCGCGCCCGCTCTATCGCCTTGAAGAACGGGGTGCGCTATGCTTATACCGGTAACGTGCACGACCCGGAAGGCAACAGCACCTATTGCCATCATTGCGGCAAAGTGCTCATCGGCAGGGACTGGTATGAACTCGGTGACTGGAATCTCACCCCGGAAGGACACTGCCGCTTTTGCGATACGCCCTGTGCCGGCGTCTTCGAGACCCAGCCGGGTATCTGGGGTTCGCGGCGCCTGCCGGTGCGCCTCAAGGATTACGCCGTGGCTTGATTAGAGGCACAGTCGAACAGACTTCCTAATCATGATTCATGGAAGAAAAGGTAGTAGCCATCGGTATTAGGATCTGATTGTTCAAACACGAGGACTTGCGTCGCTACCGGTTGTTGGAGATCGACCGATGTCCGTGTCTACCATGGAGCTGGCCGAGGCCCGGGACATGATCCAGTCCCTGCTGGAAGAATTGGGCCTGAAGGCCTACATCTTCGAGATCGAACCCACCGAGGGGGGGTGGTCCCTGCGCATCGACTGTGCCCTCAACGGCGGCTGGCAGTCCACCCGCCTGGAGATCCCCCATCGGCAACTGGCCGACTGCCGCCGGGATCACAACGCCCGGCGTGCTTTGCTTTCCCAGTGGCGGCGTTGCCTGGAACGCTGCCAGCGCGATTCGTAGAGCCATGTTCCACGCTTTGCTCGCGGACCTGGTGGTGGCCCTGCATGGGTTGTTCATCGTCTTCGCCTTGCTGGGAGGATTGCTGGTGTTGTGGCGCCGGTACTGTTGGTGGCTGCATGTGCCGGCCTTGCTGTGGGCCGGTGCCGTCCAGGCCTTCGGCTTGGTCTGTCCACTGACATGGCTCGAGAATCGCTTGTTGCGCGCGGCAGGGGAGGCTGGCTACGAGGGCGGTTTCTTGGCGCATTATCTTATTCCATTGATATATCCGGAGAATCTTACCCTCGGAAATTCCAGCGACGAGTTGCGCTGGATCTCGCTGGTTGTGTTGCTGGCTGTCAATGCTGCGGTCTACATTGCCGTGGTGCGCCGCTCTTTGAGAAGGCCTATCATGCGCGGATGAGGTTTTCGTGATGCCATCGCTGACGCTGGAGTGAGTCTGCTCGGGGATGCAAGTATACAAGCGTATTCCGCCGAAGATCATGACACGCTTGACTGACCGGCGATTTAGCGGTTGAATTCAGCGCAATCTCCTTTAGAATGGGCTTGTCTTTCGGACACACCACTGTTGATTCAGACCAAATTTAGAACAAAAGGAGAACACGAATGAGAAACACAGCCTTGGTGGTCGCTTCGGTCCTGCTGTTTGCGGTTTCGTCAGGGACGGTTGCAGCACAAGAACAGCGTTCTTTCGGAGAAATCTATACCGATTGCGGGCTGGGTGCATTGATCGCTCAGGGTGTAGAAGATAAAGGCACTGCTGACGTGATCGCTATCGTATCGAACGTGACCTGGGATCTGGGTACCACGGCGATCTCTTCCAATCTGACCTCTCCGGAATCTTGCGCCAGAGGTGACGCCAAGACCGCGGCCTTCATCCTGCAGACCTATCCGCAGTTGGAGAAGGAACTGGCATTGGGCCATGGAAAATATCTCGATGCCTTGATCACCCTGACCGGCGTGGAAGAGCAGCAGGCCTTCGTGAGCCGCGTGCGCGGTGATTTCGCGGCCAAGGTATCCGAGGCGGGATTCCTGGAGAGCGCTCGGGTCGACAAGGCACGCCTGCTCTATCAGATCGTGATGTCGCATAGTTGAAGCGATCCCTTTCCGGGTACAGAGCCCCCGTTCCGGGGGCTCTTTTCGTTCGGGTATTCCCCTGCGGGGAGAAGGCCTCTCTCCGGCGGGGCAAAGGCGGCGGCCCTGCGGCCATCGTCCTGCTGCTCCTGCTTTGCCATTGCGCGCAGCTGGCCGCGCAATCCCAGTTCTCGCAATCCCAGTACTCGCAATTCCAGCTCTCGACATCCCGCATCGAGTCCATCGCCGCGCAGTCCCAGTGGTTGCGCCTGTTGCATTATGAAAGAGGCGGCGGAAGGGGTACGTTCGCCGGCCGTGACTTCTATCTGAGTCCGCGGGGGCGTAAAGATGCGCGTGCCGAACTCATGGCCACCCTCCAAGCGTTGCAGCGGCCGGTGCGCGATGCACGGCATCCGCGCTGTCGCTTTCCCGCCCGTTATTATTTCCTCGCCCGGGTGCTCGGCCGTCCCGAGCTACGAGAGATTCCGCCGGCCTGCCAGCGCTTGAGGCGCTGGTTGCGGCGCGACCGGATTCGTTCAGTCGGTCTCCTGCTGGTGAGCGGCTATATGGGCAATCCGGCTTCTCTGTTCGGCCATTCGGTCATCCGGCTCGATACCGCAGGCGAGCGGAACGGACTCTTCGATACCACGATCAACTATGGCGCGCTGGTGCCGCCACGGGAGCATGTCGTCGCCTACGTCGTCAAGGGCATCTTTGGTGGTTATCAGGCCGGCTATTCCGATCAATTCTTTTATACCCAGGACATGGTGTACACCCATACCGAGGCCCGCGATATATGGGAGTACGAATTGCGTCTGAATCCGGCGCAATTGGAACTCCTGCAGCGGCACCTCTGGGAGATCATGGGCAAGAAGAAGCGCTATTTCTTCTTGAGCCGGAACTGTGCCTACGAATTGGGCAGGAGCCTGGAAGTGGTCCTGGACGAGCCGCTGATGGGTTCCGCCCGCCTGTGGTACACACCGGTGGAGTTGTTCAACGACCTGCTCGATCTGGACGAGCGGAGAAAGCGCCGCGGGGAAAGCGGGTTGATCGCCGCGGTTCGCTATCACCCTTCTGCCGAGCGCCGCCTGATTCACCATTACCGCAGGTTGGAGGCGCCCTTGCGGCAGCGCGCCCGTGACTTTCTGGCGCATCCCTCGGTGGCGCAGGCCAGAGCAGGTCTGGCGGGGCTGGATGCGGGCGAACGCCGGCGGTTGCTGGATTTCCTCTTGTCCTATCATTACTTTCGTTATCTCGGGGAATTACCCGAGGTGTCCGCCACGACCCGGGAACTCAAACACGCGCTGCTGGTGGAGCGGCTGCAGTTGCCGCCCTCGGCGCAGGAGCAGGCCCCTGCGCCGCGGCCGTCGCCCACCGCCGGGACCAAGCCTCTGGTGCTGGGGGCCGGTATCGTGCAATACCCGGGTGACGACCAGCGCCCGCTGTGGAACCTGACCGCGTTCTCCCGCGAGCCGTCCGGCCGCAATGCCCTGGAAGGCGGTGAATTGACCGTGTTCGATCTTCGCCTGTCTCTGCGTTCGGAACGACCGGTCGTCCAGCAATTGGATTATTTGCGCATCTTGCATCACGCGCTGTCTCCCTTGCCGGGTAGTTCCGAGTGGTCCTGGCGCATTCAGTTGCGCAGTCTCATGGAGCAGGACGGGGGGTATGATCATCAGTTCTATTTTTCCATCGGCAAGTCGAAGCAGGCGGGGCGAGCCATGCTCTATACCTTTTTGACGCCTTCCTTGCACAGCACTGCCCCGTACCTCAGGTTGCGGCCGGAAGTCGGAATGTTGTACCGCTGGACGGAGGCGTTGAGGAGCCATGTGCGCCTGGGATTGGAAAACGGCCGCCGGGATGTGGACTGGGTGGGCAGTGCGGTGCTGCAATACGTGCTCTCCCGTTCCTGGTCGCTGAAGATGGATTTTCAACGCGAGCCCGAGGCCTTGTGGCGCGTGGCGCTGAGACGCCACTGGTGAGGATCAGGGGCCGCCGGCCAGGGCGTCCCGGACCCGCCGGCACAGGTCCGCGGCAGTGACGCTGCGTGCGGTGTCGAGGTCCAGGGTGCAGGCGCGCTCGGCGGGTAGCAGGGGTTCCTGAGTGGCGATCTGGTGCTCCAGCACCGCCAGATCGGCGTCCGAGGCGTCCGTGCCGGCGGCCTGGCGCTCGCTGATCCAGCGGCACAGCAGCGGGAGGGGGGCATGGCAGTGCAGGATCAAGAAGGGCACGCCGAGCCGCTTCGCCAGCGCCTGAAAAGCCTCGCGCTGGTCCCGCTTCAGGAAGGTGGCGTCCACGATCACCGGGAATCCCGCCTCGACGATGAGCGCGGCGAGTTCGGCCAGGCGCCGGTAGGTGCGCTCGCTGGCCGCGGGGTGATAGAGTGCCTCGCCGGGTGCCGCCGCTGCGCGGGCCGTCTCGTCCAGGCCGAAGAGACGCTTGCGTTCCACGTCGGAACGGACGCGGATGGCGCCCAGGCCTTCCAGCAGGAGCTGGGTGAGGGTGGTCTTGCCCGATCCGGACAGGCCGTGGGTGATGATCAGCGCCGCCTGCCGGGGGCGGGTATAGCTCTCGGCCAGCTCCAGATAGCGGCGGAATTCCGCCTGCGCGGCTGTCCGCACCGCAGCCCCCGCGCCGTGCTGATGGCTGCGGATGAGCGCCACCTTGGCGCGTACCATGGCCCGGTAGGCCAGATAATATGGCAGCAGGCTCAGGCCTTCGTAGTCACTGCGGTGCCGGAGGTAATCGTCGAGGAAACGAAAGGCCAGGGAACGCTGGTCGCGGCTCTCCAGATCCATCACCAGGAATGCCACGTCGCTGATGACATCGATCCAGCGCAGATCTTCGTTGAATTCCAGGCAATCGAAGATCACGACCTCGCCTTCGAATCGGGCGATGTTGGCCAGGTGCAGATCGCCGTGGCATTCCCGGACGAATCCCTGCTCCTTGCGCCGCTGGAAGGATTCCGCAAGTCTGCGGCGCTGGTTCTCGAACCAGTCCTGCAGGGCGTCGAGACGGGTGACCACGGCCGCATCTTCCAGTAACGGCCGGATCTGTTCGTGGTTCTCCGCCACCGGCCGCCACACCGCCGTGGGACTGCCGAAAGGGGTGTCCGCGGTAGCCACGGCGGCCTGATCGTGGAACACGGATACCCGGCGCGCCACGCGATCGATGTCCTCTACCGGCAACCGGCCGTTTTCCAGCAAGTGGTCGAATTGTTGGGCGGGGTCGAACTGGCGCATCTTGACGGCGTATTCGAGGGCCGGCCCCCGGCCGCCCAGGCACGGGTGACGGGGGTCTCCGGTGACGGCGATCACGGTCAGATAGAGCTGTGGTGCCAGCCGCCGGTTGAGACGCAATTCCTCTTCGCAGTAGAAGCGCCGCTTCTCCAGGGTGGAGAAGTTCAGGAAACCCAGATCGACGGGTTTCTTGATCTTGTAGGCGTAGTCACCGGTGAGGATCACCCAGGAGACGTGGGTCTCCACCACGGTGAGACGTGACACCGGATGGTCGTAGACCTCCGGGCGCAACAAGGCCTGGATGGAGAATGTCTCGCCGCTGCCCATGCCTTCAGCATAGCGCATCGGGCAGGCAAAAAAAGCGGGTCCAGGGGACCCGCATGGAGGGATTATGCCGCTGCCGTTGTTTCAGATGGCCGAGCGGCGCCGGCGCATTGCAGCCTGTTGCAGGAGCAGCAACCCCAGGCCGCCGGCCCACAGGACGAGTGCGCCGGGTTCGGGTACCCGGGTGAGGGTGGCCTCCAGGCGGAGGAAGTCGTTGCCGCAGGCTTCGCTCCAATGGACGATGAAGGTATCGGCGCCGCCCAAGAGCGTTTCGAACAAGACGGCGTCGATGCTGGCCTGGAAACCGGTGTGCAAGGGATTGAGGTATTCGTAGTTCATGGTGGCGTAGCCCACCACCGTGCCCGAAGCGCCATCGATCTGTACGGGGTCGGAGACGCCACCCCAGTCAGGCAAACCGTTGCGGGTGCCCATGTCCGTGACGATGGCGCCGCGCGGATTGGCGGGGTCCTGGGAGACGGTATAGCCGTTGCCATCGATGCCATAGGTGTAGCCGTCCATTTCGATGGCGAACAGGGGATCCAGGCTGGAACCGTTCATGACGCCGACGAAGAAATCGCCGATCCCGTATTCCCTGGCCGAGGGATCACTGAGCGGCGGCGGATCTCCGGGGGCCCCTACCTGAGGAGCACCGGAGATACCGGTGATGAGATAGCGATCGCCCACACGCTCCACGTAGAGCGCCTCGAGATCATAGGGCTGGCCGCCGTAGCCAGGGCCCAGGTATCCGCCGCTGCCTACGGCGTCCTCGATCAGATAGGCCCCTCCATAACCCGGATCGGGTACCCAGGACGCCGGGTCGTTGGCGGTGGGTGGGGCCGTGACGCCGATCCCATCCAGATAGGTGGCGATGGGTCCGGCGGATGCCAGGGCAGGCATCATGAGGAGAAGTCCGCAAAACGCGATGTGGAATTTCGGGCCGTTCATTTGAATCCTGCTTTATCTATTTGAATAGAGGGAAAATTCATCCTTGCTTTGCGAGGCCGTCCATGCGTCAAAATTTTAACACTTAAGCGTGGAAAACTCAATTTTCACGTGCAAGACAGTGCGGTTTTTTTGAATTCCGCAAAGCCCCTTGAAAGCATCGGGGGGGATTCCTAAATTATAGATGTTCGGCTACAATGTGCCCGCCCATTTTCTGGGAAAAATCAAAACAAAACAAAGAGCTATCTTTGATATTTGTTTGTTTCCATTCACGGGGAATGTCCCCCTGCAACCAAGCGAGGTATAAATGGATATGAGCAATATCAGGATTGCCATCGTCGGCATGGGCAACTGTGCCAGCTCCCTCATCCAGGGAATCCACTACTACAAAGACAAGGATCCATCCGAGGCCATCGGCCTCATGCACGGTGTCATCGGTGGTTACAAACCCTCCGACATCGAGGTGGTGGCCGCCTGGGACATCGACAAGCGCAAGGTGGGGCAGGACGTGGCCCGCGCCATCTTCGCCAAGCCCAACTGCACCACGGTGTTCTGCCCCGACATCCCGGAGACGGGGGTGAAGGTGCGCATGGGGCGCATCCTGGACGGCTTCTCCGAGCACATGAAGGACTATCCGGAGGATCGCACCTTCGTCCTGGCCGACGAGCCCGAGCCCAGCAGGGAGGACATCGTGCGCGTGCTCAAGGAGACCCGCACCGAAGTGCTCATGAACTATCTCCCCGTGGGGTCCGAGGAAGCCACCCGTTTCTACGCCGAGTGCGCCCTGGAGGCGGGCGTGGCCTTCGTCAACAACATTCCGGTGTTCATCGCCTCCGATCCCGCCTGGGCGCGGCGTTTCGAAGAGAAGAACATTCCCATCATCGGTGACGACATCAAGGCGCAGGTGGGGGCCACCATCACCCACCGCACGCTCACCGACCTGTTCGCCAAGCGCGGGGTCAAGCTGGAACGCACCTACCAGCTCAACACCGGCGGCAACACCGATTTCCTCAACATGCTCAACCGGGCCCGCTTGGCTTCCAAGAAAGAGTCCAAGACCGAGGCCGTGCAGGCGGTGGCCGCCGAACGGTTGGACGATGAAAACATCCATGTGGGGCCCAGCGACTACGTGCCCTGGCAGAACGACAACAAGCTGTGTTTCATCCGCATGGAGGGCAAGCTGTTCGGCGACGTCCCCATGAACCTGGAGCTGCGCCTGTCGGTGGAGGACTCTCCCAATTCCGCCGGTGTGGCCATCGACTCCATCCGCCTGGCGCGTCTCGCTCTGGATCGCGGCATCGGCGGCGTGCTCTATGCCCCTTCGGCCTATCTGTGCAAGCATCCGCCCCGCCAGTACACGGACGACGAGGCCTATCGCATGACCGAGGCCTTCATCGAGGGCAAGCTGGGAGAGATGCATGAAGTGCCTGGTACTGGCCGCGGGCGGCGGCACACGGCTGCGGCCACGGGCTGAGAGCAAGCCCCTGCTGCCCCTCTTGGGGGTGCCGCTCATCGAGCGGTGTATCCGTTCTGCACGGGAAGCCGGTGCTCGCGAGTTCGTGGTGGTGACGGGGCATGCCGGCGAGGCCGTCAGCGAGTTCCTGCACGATCTGGCGCGCCGGTTGCGGGTGTCCATCACCACCGCGGTCAACCCCCACTGGGACAGTACGGAGAACGGCCATTCCATCCTGGCGGCAGAAGGGCTCATCGACGAGCCCTTTCTGCTGTTGATGGCCGACCACCTGTTCGAGCCGGCCCTGGCCCGGCGCCTGTTGGAGGCGGAACTGCCCGAGGACGGCCTGTTGCTGGCCGTGGACGGCTACCTGGACAATCCACTGGTGGATCTGGAGGACGTCACCCGGGTGCGCCGCGCGGACGGGCACATCGCCGCCATCGGCAAGGGGCTGGCCGAATACGACGGATACGACACCGGCGTCTTTCTCTGCAGTCCGGCCCTGTTCGCTGCGGTGCGCGCGGCCGAGGACACCACCCTGTCCGCCGCCGTGCGGCACATGGCCGCCGCCGGGCGCGCCCTGGCGGTGGACGTGGGCGGGCTTTTCTGGTGCGACGTGGACGACGAGGCTGCACTGGCCCGTGCCGAGGCCGCCTTGCTGGCGCGCCTGCGGGACAAGGTCAACGACGGTCCGGTATCGCGCCACCTCAACCGCCCCCTGTCCATCCGCATCACCCGGCACCTGGTGGCGTGGCCGGTGACGCCCAACCAGATTTCCCTGTTCTCCTTTTTCCTGTCCGTGCTGGCCGCGGGGCTGTTCATGGCCGGCGGCTATTGGGCCCTGCTGCTGGGCGGGATCCTGGCCCAGGCGGCCTCGGTGATCGACGGCTGCGACGGCGAAGTGGCCCGGCTCAAGTATCAGGGTTCCGACTACGGCGGCTGGTTCGACGCGGTGCTGGACCGCTATGCCGATGCCTTGTTGCTGTTCGGGCTCCTGTGGCACGAGTTGGGGCACGAGTGGGAACATCGAGGGGCAGGACTGGCGGGAGAGGGCGATGCGGGTTGGGTGTTGTTCATCGGTTTCATGGCCATCATCGGATCCTTCATGTTGAGTTACACCGCGGACAAGTACGACCGCCTCATGCAGCGGCGCATCGAGGCCGGGGGCAAGGCCGGCCTGCGCCTGGGGCGTGACGTGCGCGTGTTCGTGGTCTTCCTCGCCGCGCTCACCCACCTCGTGTGGCCGGCCCTGGTGCTCATCGCCGCGGTCATGAACGCCGAGGTGTTGCGCCGCATCCTGCTCCTGCGCCATGGCTGACAGCGCCTACCACTGTGCCGAGGCCAGGATCCGGGCCTTCATCGCCCGCTCCCAGGTGCCCGAGGATCCGGTGCATGCCGACAACACCCTGGCCTGGCTGTTGCGCCTGGAACCCGGGGCCGACAGTGCCCTGCGGCTGGCGGCCCTCGCCCACGACATCGAACGGGCCACGCCGGACCGCTACCGGCGCGAGGACTTCGACGACTACGACAGCTTCAAGGCCGCCCATGCCCGGCGCGGCGCGCGGCTGTTGCGGGAGATCCTGGAAGACTGTGGTGTGGACGCGGCGGCGGTCGAGGAAGCCTGCCGGCTGGTGGAGCGCCACGAGGTGGGCGGCGACCCCCGCGCCGATCTCTTGAAGGACGCCGACAGTCTTTCCTATTTCGACGTCAACCTGCCCCACTATTATGCCCGCGAGGGCGAGGCCGAGACCCTGCGCCGCTGTCGCTGGGGGCTGAAGCGCCTGTCTCCCCGGGCCCGTTCCTGGCTCGCCACCTTGCATCCCGGCGAACCGGTGCTGCGGCGCCTGCTGCGCAAGCTGCTCTCCGAAAACGGAGTTCTGCTAGAATAGCCGCCATGAACCTCACGGTCCCAGAGGCGGTGTTGCGGTGAGCGTGTATTCCGTGGACAAGCTCATCGCCGAGGCGCGGCGCCTGGCGGCGGATTACCGCCGTGCCACGGGCAAGCCGCTGGCCGGCGTGAGCAGCGAGATCTGCCAGTACGACGCCGCCCGCCTCCTGGACCTGGAGATCTGCAATCCGCCGGTGGGCGGTTACGACGCCATCGGCCGGGGCGAGCGCGAGGGCAAGCGCATCCAGATCAAGGGCCGCGCCATCTTCGACGAACGCAAGTCGGGCCATCGCATCGGCCAGCTCAAGCTGGACCAGGAATGGGACAGTGTGATGCTGGTGCTCATGGACGAGAATCTGGAGCCCTTCGAGATCTACGAGGCCGAACGGGCCGACATCGAGGCCGACCTGGCCCGTTCCCGCAGCCGGCGCGCTTCCCGCGGCGCCATGTCGGTGGCCCGCTTCAAGAATCTCGCCCGTCTGGTCTGGACCCGGGAGAACGGCGTCGAGACCGATGAGATCTGGGACAACCGCTCCGGCAGTTGAGGCCCTCGCGCCCCGTGTCTCCCGCCCTGGCCTTCCGCTTCCCCATCCCATGCTGAGTCCGGCCGAGGTCCTGAGCGGAAACGGACCTCTGGCCCGCCGCCTGCCGGGTTTCGCACCGCGCCCGCAGCAGCAGGCGATGGCACAACGCATCGCCGCCCTGCTGGACGAAGGGGGCGTGCTGGTGTGCGAGGCCGGCACCGGCACCGGCAAGACCCTGGCCTATCTGGTCCCAGCCTTGCTCTCGGGACGGCGGGTGGTGATCTCCACCGCCACCAAGACCTTGCAGGACCAGCTCTACCAGCGGGACATCCCGCTGGTGCGCGCGGCCCTGGGGGCTGCGCAGCGTTTCGCACTGCTCAAGGGACGGGCCAATTATCTGTGTCGCCAGCGCCTGGCCGCGGCCCTGCAGGCGGGTGCCGATCGATCGCCGCACACGGCCCCCCACTACCGGCGCATCCGCCGGTGGGCCGCGCGCACCGAAACGGGAGACATCGAAGAGCTGAGCGGGATTCCCGACGATGCCCCGGTGTGGCCCCAGGTGACCTCCACCACCGACAACTGCCTGGGGCAGGAGTGCCCGGAATTCAGCGCCTGCCACGTGCTGAAGGCGCGCCGCGCCGCCCAGGAGGCCGACGTGCTGGTGATCAACCACCATCTGTTGTTTTCGGACATGCGGCTCAAGGAGAGTGGCTTCGGTGAACTGCTGCCGGGCGCCGAGGCCTTCATCGTCGACGAGGCCCATCGCCTGCCGGAGCTGGCCTCGCAGTTCTTCGGCAAGGCCTTGAGTGCCCACCAGCTCGTCGAACTGGGGCGCGACGCCCTGCGTGCGGCCCGCCAGGAAGGGGGCGACATGCCCGGCCTGGTGGAGCGGGTCCAGGACCTGGAGCAGCGGGTGGAGCGACTGCGCCACGCCCTGGGCGAGCCGGGGCGGCGCCTGCCCTGGGCGGAGGTGGCCGGCTCGCGCGCGGTACGAACGGCCCTGCAGGACCTGCAGGAGGGGTTGGGCGCGCTCGCCGCCGCGCTGGAACGGGTGGCCGAGCGGAGCAAGGCCTTGGAGCAGTGCTGGCAGCGCAGCCAGCAGTTGGCCGCCGGATTGGCCGGCTTCACCGGCGAGGAGGAGGGCGAAGCGGCGCGCATCACCTGGTTGGAGACCCGCCGCCGGGGCTTCGTGTTGCACGACACGCCGCTGGACGTCGCCGGACCTTTCCAGGCGGCCATGGCCCGTTATCGCGGCGCCTGGGTATTCACTTCGGCGACCCTGGCCGTGGGCGAGCAGTTCGATCACTTCACCGCGCGCCTGGGCATCACCAGGGCGCAGACGGCCCGCTGGGACAGCCCTTTCGATTACGCCCGCCAGGCCTTGTTGTACCTGCCCCAAGGCCTGCCGGATCCGGCCGACGAGGGATATACCGCCGCCGTGGTGGCGGCCGCCCTGCCGGTGCTGCGTGCCAGCGGCGGGCGCGCCTTCCTGCTGTTCACCAGCCACCGGGCCCTGCAGGCCGCCGCGGTGCTGTTGCGCGAGCGGGGGCTGCCCTATCCCCTGCTGGTGCAAGGGGAGGCCGGGCGTAGCGAACTCCTGGACGAATTCCGCCGCCTGGGGAACGCCGTGCTGCTGGGGACCAGCAGTTTCTGGGAGGGCGTGGACGTGCGCGGCGAGGCGCTGTCCTGCGTGATCGTGGACAAATTGCCCTTCGCGCCCCCGGACGACCCCGTGTTCCAGGCCCGCGCCGAGGTCTTGCGCCGCAGGGGCGGCAACCCCTTTCCCGAGTATCAGCTTCCCCATGCCGTCATCACCCTCAAGCAGGGGGTGGGGCGGCTCATTCGCGACGCGGGCGACCGCGGCGTATTGATGCTGTGCGACCCCCGCCTGTCCAGCCGCTCGTACGGGCGGGTCTTCCTGCGCAATCTGCCGCCCATGCCGCGCACCCGCGCCTTGCAGGACGTGGAGGCCTTTTTCGCACAGCCCCGGCCCGAAGTCGCGGGGGGAGAAAGACCGTGAGACTGCTGGCGCTGGAGACCGCCACCGAGGCCTGTTCCGCCGCCCTGTGGGTGGATGGCGAGGTGTACGAACGCTACGAACTCGCCCCGCAGCGCCATGCCGAACACTTGCTGCCCATGCTGGACGCCTTGCTCGCCGAGGCCTCGCTGGAGCTGGCGCAGATGGACGCCCTGGCCTTCGGGCGCGGCCCCGGCGCCTTCACCGGCCTGCGCATCGCCGCCGGCGTGGCCCAGGGCATCGCCCTGGGTGCCGATCTGCCGGTGGTGCCCGTCTCCTCCCTGGCCGCGCTGGCCCAGGGGATGTATCGTGAGCGCGGCGTGACACAGGTGCTAGCGGGTTTCGATGCCCGCATGGGAGAGGTCTATTGGGGGATGTACCGCGCCGGCGGGGACGGTTTCGTGGAAGCCGCGGGCCGGGAGTGCGTCTGCCCGCCCGAGGCCGTACCCCTGCCGCCGGACGGGCGATGGACCGGGGCCGGCACGGCCTGGGTGCGTTACGGCGCGCAATTGAGCCAGCGCCTGGGCGAGCGCCTCGCGGGCTGCGAGGGCGAGCGTTTCCCCCGCGCCCGGGACATCGCCGAACTGGGCGTACGGTACTATCGCAGTGGCAGGGCCGTGGACGCCGCCCGCGCCCTGCCGGTGTATTTGCGCGACAAGGTGGTTGGCCAGAAGACAGAGGACAGATGACAGATGACAGTCTGTTCTCCTCTGCCATCCTCCGTCCTCTGAAAGGAGCCGAAACATGTTCGTGGTCATGAATCGTATACCCGTGAAGAAAGAATACTGGCAGGATTTCGAGGCGCGTTTCCGCAATCGTGCCGGGCTGGTGGAACAGTCCCCGGGCTTCATCCGCAACCTGATCCTGCGCCCGGCGCAGGACAGCAGCGATTGTCACGTGGTGATGACGCTGTGGGAGAGCAGGGAGGCCTTCGAGGCCTGGACGCAGAGCGAATCCTTCGCCCGTGCACACGAGCGGGCGCGCCAGACCCCGGCGGAGATGTATGCGGGGCGTAACGTGCTGGAGATGTTCGAGGTGGTGAGCGACAGCCGAAAAGACGATCCGGCATGATTCGTATCCTGCATTGCACGGACACCCATCTCTTCGCCGATCCACGGCACGTCAGTTACGGCGTCGAGCCCGAGCGCACCCTGCAGGCGGTGCTCGCCGCGGCCCGCCGGCAGGAATCATTGCAGGAATCGCTGCAGGAATCACTGCAGGAATCACATTGGGATGCCGCGGTGGTGACCGGCGATCTGGTGCACGACGAACCCGAGGCCTATCCCCGCCTGCGCCGCCATTTCACTGCCTTGGGCTGCCCCGTGTATTGCCTGCCCGGCAATCACGACGATCCGCGGGCCATGCGCGAGGTCTTTTCCCGGCCGCCGGTCACCTGGCAGCGCAGTGCGCGTCATGGCCGCTGGCATCTCGTCTTTCTCGACAGCAGTGTTCCGGGCGAGGTGGGGGGCCACTTGGGCGCGCAGGAGCTGCAGGCCCTGGACGAGGCGCTGGGGCGCCATCCCCGGGACCCCGCCGTGGTTTTCCTGCATCATCCGGCCCAGCCCTGCGGGATGGCCTGGTTGGATCGGGGACAGGTCCTGGACGATGCGGAGGCGTTCTTCGCGGTTCTCGACGCCCATGCCAACGTGCGCGCCGTACTCTGGGGACACGTCCACCAGGAATACGAGGAAGTACGCAATGGCGTGCGCCTGCTGGGTACGCCGTCCACCATGGTCCAGTTCCTGCCCGAGGCGCAGGAATTCGCCCTCGACGATGCCGATCCCGGTTATCGCTGGCTGGCGCTGGCGGACGACGGTACCCTGGAGACCGGCGTCGTGCGCGTGGCCCTCGCAGATAGCGGGCGCGGCGGCTCGGGGACGGCTCACGAGTGATTTCATTCCGAGCAGGGGATCTCAGTCATGAAAGCGTATTACCGCAGGATCGAAATCGAAACCGAGGCGAATTTCTGCGTGCGGGATATCACGGAGGAGGTGACCGCCGTGGTGCGGGAGTCCGGGGTGCGTGACGGCGTGGTCGCGCTGTCTTCCTTGCACACCACCTGTGCTGTCACCATCAACGAGAACGAGGCGCGCTTGCTCGAGGATATCCGCAACCGTTTTCTGGAGTGGATGCCTCCGGATGCGCCTTATCTGCACAACGATCTGCACCTGCGCGAGAACGTCCCGCCGGACGAACCCAAGAACGCCCACGCCCATCTCCTCGCCATGGTGTTCGGCAATGGCGAGACTCTCTGCCTGCATGGGGGAGAGTTGCAGTTGGGGCGCTATCAGGCCATTCTGTTCCTGGAAATGGACGGCCCGCGCCGCCGGCAGGTGGCCGTGCAGGTGCTGGGCGGGTCGTGACGATGCGGGAAACATCGGGGGAGGCAGGAATGACGGATTGTCTGTTTTGCAAGATGGCGGCGGGGGAGATCCAGCCCGACGTGGTGTACGAGGACGAGCAGGTGCTGGCCTTCCGGGACATCAATCCCCAGGCCCCCGTGCACGTGCTGGTCATCCCACGCGAGCACATCGCCACCCTCAACGATCTCGAGGAACGGCATGCCGAGCTGGTGGGCCGCCTGTATCTGGCCGCCCGGGAAGTGGCGCGGCGGGAGGGCATCGCCGAGCGCGGTTATCGCACGCTCATGAATTGCAACGCCGATGCCGGGCAGACGGTGTTCCACCTCCATCTGCACGTGCTGGGCGGCCGCCCCATGGGCTGGCCGCCCGGATAGTATCCGGATAGTGCCCGAATAGTTTCCGGATAGGTTCCGGTCAGTCCCCGGGTTGATTTCCGGGCGGGTCCACGGGCACGAGCCGCAGGCGGCGCGTATCGGCCCGAGGGCGGCGCACCGGCAGGCTGGCGGCGAGTCGTGCCATGACCTTTTCCGCAGTGGCCCGGTAGGCGGTGAGTTTGCCGCCGAAGACACTGAGCAGGCGCGGGCGCTGCGCGCGATCCACGTGAAAGAGGGTCTCGCGCGGCCGGTCGAAGGCGCTGCCGGGGGCGGCGGGCAGCACCCGCAAGCCGGCGAAGGCCTCGCGGATCTGCCCGCGGCCCGCGCCGCGCCAGGCCGGAAAATAATGGCCGAAGGTCTCCAGCAGATAATCCAACTCGCCTGCCGTGGGGCTGACCTGCGCCGGATCCCCGCGGTAGGGCAGTTCGGTGGTCCCCACCAGGATGCGCCCCTGCCAGGGCATGGCGAACACCGCGCGCCGGTCGCGCGGTGCCTCCAGGTAGTAGCAGCCCCGTTGCAGCCGCCCGTCGAGGACGATGTGGCTGCCCTGCACCAGTTCCACCGCCGGGGGCCGGACCTGCGGCACGACCCGGGCCAGGACCTGGTGGGCCCAGGGGCCGGCGGCGTTTACCAGCACGCGCGCCCGGCAGCTGTATTCCCGGTCGCCACGGCGGTAGTGCACGGTCACGCCGTGCTCGTCCAGTTCGGCGCCGCAGAAGGTCGCGGGCATCTCCAGGCGGGCACCCAGTTCCTGGGCCGAGTGCATCACCGCCCGGGTGAGGGCGGCGTCGTCGGTCTGGGCGTCGTGGTACTGAAACACCTGCTGCAGTCCCCGGGTGTCCAGGCCATCCAGTGCGTCCCAGTGGCTGCGCGGCAGGGTGCGGAAGCGGGTTTCCTGGCGCAGGCCGCCCAGGAGGCCATAGAGGGTCAGTCCCAGGCGCAGTTGCCAGGGCCGGCGCGTGGTGTCGCCATAGACGGGGATGTGGAAGGCACGCAGGTGGACCAGGTCCGGCGCCAGGCGCAGGAGCAGGGCGCGTTCACGCAGGCATTCCCGTACCAGCGCGAACTGGGCCGATTCCAGATAACGCAGGCCGCCGTGGATAAGTTTGCTGGAACGGCTGGAGGTGCCGAAGGCCAGGGCGCGCTGTTCCAGTACCCGCACGCCATGACCGGCCGCCGCCGCTGCCTGGGCCATGCCCGCACCGTGGATGCCGCCGCCGATGACGAGGATGTCGGTGTGCTCCATCAGGGATATCCCGGATCCTGAAAGTGATCGTGAAGGTGATCCTGAAGGTGATCCTGAAGTCGGGGATGGCGCAGCATCTCACCGATGGCCATGGTTTCGATGTATTCGGCCCCGCGATCGTGCCAGATCAGGGCCAGCTCGGGATCGGTGATCTCGTACAGTACCCAGTGCCAGGGGCCTGGCCACGGTTCCGCGTCCTCCGCCTCCAGCTTGCGATGATTGCAGAACAGGAAGTCCGGCCGCCGGGCCGCGGCCGCCCGCCGGGCCGCGGCGTCGGGCCGGGTCAGGACCCAGCCGATGCGGGCCGCGCCCGAGTGGCGGGCGCGTTCCACGGCTGGCAGATCGTAGGAGATGGGGATGGCCCGGGTGCCGAGTCCTTGCACGGCTTCCAGCACGGCCGCCACCATGCGGGCCGTGCCGAAACGGACCAGGCTTTCGGTCTTGATCTCCACGAAGACCGTGGCGGCGGGCCAGTCCCCGAGCAGATCGGTCAATGCCTGCAAGGGCGGGATGGTCTGGTCCCGGAAGCGCTGGCCGAAGCGCCGGGGTTCGCCGGCGCAGATGCGTGCCAGGGTGGCGAAGTCCAGGTCCATCACCATGCCCGGCCGGCCGGTGGTGCGCTCCAGGGTGGCGTCGTGGAACAGCACGGGGACGCCGTCACGGCTGAGCTGGACGTCCACTTCCAGATGGCGGGCTCCCGCCTGCAGCGCCGCCGTGATCCCGGCCAGGGTGTTTTCAGGATAATGCCGCGGGTAGCCGCGGTGGGCCACCAATCGCAATGCGTCCGCCGCCTTCATTGCGCCTCCCAAATAGGATCTGCCGTTCGATCCGATTCCAGATCATTATTATTCAGTGCATCATTATTCAGTGCATCATACAGCAGGTGCTTCCAGCGCCGGTAGCGCCGCCGGGTCACGGCGTTTTCGCGGGGCTGAAAGACCTCGGCGGCCGGCAGCGCCAGGGCAAGGCCATCGGCGGCGGCGAGGAGTCCCAACAAGCCCAGGGCGGTGGTCTCGTGATGGCGGCAGCGCCGCACCGGCAGGCCGCTGAGATCGGCAAGACGCTGGCTGAAGCTGTCCAGGCGTGAAAGTCCGCCGCCCAGTTCGATCCGCGCCGGGATCCTTTCTGGGGTCGGGCCTGCGCGGATCAGGCGCTCCAGGTTGAGCTGGAGCAGGAACAGGATGCTCTCCAGCACCGCCGCCAGGCGTTCTTCCCAACTTTCCCGCCCGTCACCGATGAAGCGGGAAGGGAAGCGGGCCTGCATGAAAGGCGTGCCCAGACCGCCCACGCCGTTGAGGAAGAGGGGCGCGTGCTCGGCCGGGGGCGGCAGGCGGTCCAGGCGCGCGAAGTTCACCGCTCTACCCGTGGCCGCCTGGTATCCGCGCAGGGCGTTTCCGGCGCCGTTGACCGTGCCTTCCAGGGCATAGTGCGCCTTGTTCCCGTCGTCGTGGAGGATGCCGCCCAGCAGGCCGGGACGCAGCCTAAGGGCATTGCCGGTGGGCCGCAGGAGGAAGGCGCCGGTACCCAGGGTGATGTGCACCACTTGCGGGTCCGGCTTTCCCCAGGCGAAGGGCGCCGCGGCCTGGTCGCCCGTCACCAAGCGCAGGGGCAGGGTCAGGCCGGCGACAGGCAGGGAGCCGAAATCGTGACAGGACGGCACGCAGGCCGGCAAGTCCGCCTGCGGGAGGTCGAAGAGCCGCAGCAAGGCGGGTGACCACCGGCGCCGGCGCAGGTCCCACAGCAGGGTGCGCGAAGCATTGACGGGGTCGGCGAGCGGTTGCGCGCTGCCGGTGAGGGCCTGGGCCAGGAAGGCGGCCATGGGCCCGAGGGCCAGGGTGCCGTCCGCATGGGCCTTCCGTACGGCGGACAGGTGGTCCAGGCACCAGCGCAGTTTGCCGGCGCCGTAGTGGGGGGAGGGAAAGAGGCCGGTGAGCCGGCGGATACGCCGGCGGGCTCCAGCGGGCAGCGCGTCCAGCAGCGCCTGGGCCCGGCGATCCTGCCAGGCGATGACCGGCGCCAGGGGCCGGCCGCGGCGGCGGTCCCAGCAGGCCACGTTGGAACGCTGGGTGGCCAGGGCGGCAGCGCGCAGCCTGCGGCGATGGGCGGGTCCCAGTGACGCCACAGCCTCGTGGGCGGCCCGCTGCACGCTCTCCAGCAGGCGGCGGGCATCGTATTCCCAGTGCTCGCCTGAGACGGCTGGGACCAGCGGGCAATGCGCCTGGCTCAATACGCGACCGCGCAGGTCGCAGATCAGGGCGCGGCTGGCATGACCGCCCTGGTCGAGGAGCAGATAAAGCGGTGTTCCGGCGGTCATGTCTCCTTCAAGTCTACATCCCATCCGCGTCCAGTCCATGCCTTGACGCAGCGGGGACGAAATACCGGCGGTCTGCGCCGCGCAGGCCGGTGTTCATGCCCCAAATCATTGTTTCTCAGACGGACCAGTGCCTGGCATGGAGTATGCAAACCACACTGGGTGAAAGATTGGGGCCCGATCAGTGCCCTTTTCATCTTTCACCTCCCTCAAGCCTTTGGGGTGCACCGCGTGCACCCCTTTTTTTATTGGGGCAGCGACAAATACGAATCATTCTCATCGGTCCCGCTGGGTGTATGCCTTTGCCAGGACGCCGGCAAATCCGTACACTGCGGTTTTTCGTTTCCGGACCATGACTGCATCCCCTTTCCTGCTGTTGATCCGCTGGTCGTTCTATCCTGTGCTGCTCATGGTCAGCACCTTGTCCTTCCTGCCCGTACCGGAGGACTCGATCGTCAACGATATCAGCGACAAGCTCCAGCATTTCGCAGCTTTCTTGGTGCTGGCCATGCTGCTGGATCTTATGCATCCTCGGTTGTACCACTGGTATCAGGTCTTGTATCTGGCAGCTTATGGACTGGCCATCGAATGCGTGCAGTATTTCCTGCCGTACCGGGATGCCTCTCTGGGCGATTGGATCGCAGACGTGGCAGCGCTTCTGGTCTATGGTTTCACGGCCCCATGGTTGAGGAGCCTGCCGCTTTGGCGGGACGTACAGCGCTGAACAAGCAAGAATACGTTTCTCGATGGAGGCTTGAAGTATCGGTCATAATGAAACGACTTTTCTGTATTTCTCAAAGAAATCCGCGCGGGGATCATTCATGAAACCGCCTGCCATTGGGCCGCGACGTGGCATGAAGTGAGGTCTGGAACGGGGAGGTGTTGGAGCAATGCGCGGGGCGCTGGGTATGCCAAGTGCCATGCGGCGAGTGGACTTTGTGAAGCTCGAATGAATGGTTCGAGTTTTGGCGTTTTTCCGCCGATGTGTTATGCTCGCTCCATGGGCATCATCATCGTGCAAATCGTGGTCATTTCACTGTTGGCGTTGCTCCTGGGTCTGATCGGTTATGCCGACTGGCGCAACGTGAAACGGCGCGAGGCGGAGGAAGCGGCCCGCCGCGCCGCGGCTCTGAAAGCGAAGCCGGACTGAATCCCTGACCACTCTCCAAGATTGTTCCGGTTTCTTCCGGTCCCTCTTCGAAAGGGTCCCGGGAACGTGCCAGGACCATTCCAAATCCACACGTCGCAATCGCCCTGGCGGCAAGTGCAGGTATGGGCAGATCTTTCCCGGTTTCATTGCTTCCGCTCGAATGGCCCCCGTGTTTTGTGGCCGCATGTGGTCGCGGTCTCAACAGCCTGTCAAAGGCTTTACCGGTGTCCTGACGGCTTCCAGGCAGGGGCGATCACGTCGGGCATAGTGGAGCGCTGCAACAGGCGGGCGGGGGCGATGGTGAATTCACCGTAACAGCGGTTGATCTCGTCCATCACGGCGTGCAGGGCGCTGTCGTTTCCTGCCGGTACGCCCGGTGCCGCTTCTGCGAACAGGGACAACTGCAGGTGGCGTGGCTGTGGTGCGAGCGCCGTCACCTGGACCTGGAAGGCCGGCTCCCCTTGCCAGGTCTCCGCCATGAAGCGCCGGCACAATTCGAAGATGGCCCCGCCGTTGCAGACGGGCACGGCCGTGCGCAGGCGTTGTCCCAGCCATTCGTTCCTTCCTTTGATGCCGACGAAGAAGACCTGGGCCTCCAGTGCATGGCGCCGCAGGCGCGCCGCCACCTTCTCGCTCATGTGCTGCAGGTAAGTGAGCAGCAGGGTCCGGTCGCGGGTGCCCGGTGGTACCACCTTGCCGTGTCCCAGGGTACGGGGTGGCGGGGCTTCCAGGTGAATGCGGTCCGGGTCCCGCCCCTGGCACATGAGCCAGATGCGTCGCCCCAGGTTGCCGAAACGCCGCGCCAGCACGCTCACGGGCAGTCGCGCCACGTCGCCGCAGGTGCGGGCGCCGTGACGGGCGAGGAAGCGGCCGATGCCCTCGGCCACGCCGCACAGGGTGGTGACCGGGATGTCGCGCAGGCGTTCGCGGGCCTCCCAGGGTGGAATCACGGTGAGGCCGTCGGGTTTCTCCAGCTTGGCGGCGAACTTGGCGGTGGTCTTGTCACCGCTCACGCCCACCGAACAGCGCAGGCCGCCGCTCACCTCGGCGACCAGGGCCTTCACCATGCGTGCCATGCGCAGGGGCGTACCGTGCAGGCGCTGGCAGTGGGTCACGTCGAGGAAGGCCTCGTCCACCGAAAACACTTCCATGTCCGGACTGATGTGATCCCGCAGGGCCGCCATGATGGCGGCGGAGACCTGCGCGTAGACACGGGGGCGGGCGGGGCGCTGGACGAGCTGCGGGCACAGGCGCCGCGCCGCCTGCAGGCGCATGCCGGTGTGGATGCCGAAGGCCCGCGCCTCGTAGGAACAGGTGATGATGCAGGTACCCTGCAGGCCGTTGGTGATGGCCAGGGGGCGGCGGCGCAATTCGGGGAAATCGCGCTGTTCCACGGCGGCGAAGAAGGCGTTCATGTCCACGTGGATGATGGCGCGGGGCCAGATGCGGGGGCAGCGGTCCACGGCGCTCACCGGTAACGGCGCAATTGGCCCACCACCACGCCCTGGATGTGCACCCGCTCCGCGCTGTACGTGATGGGGGACAGGGCGGCGTTGGCCGGGACGAGGGTGACACTGCCGTCGTGGTTGCGGCGCAGATATTTCAGTGTGGCCTCCTCACCGTCGATGAGGGCCACCACGATGTCACCGTCATCGGCATGCTCGCTGCATTCCACGATCACCATGTCGCCGTCGAGGATGCCGGCTTCCACCATGGAGTCTCCTTGTACCCGCAGCACGAAGCGGTCGGGTCCCATGAAGAACTGGCTCAGATCGATGTGATCCTGGTCGGGGATGGCCTCGATGGGGCGGCCGGCGGCGATGCGGCCCAGCAGGGGCAGGGTGGTGGCGGCCGTACCGGGCCGCAGGCGGATACCGCGATGGCGGCCCGGGCGCAGCTCGATGAGGCCGGCCCGGGCCACGGCCTGCACGTAACGATGTGCCGTGCCCTTGGAACGGATGCCCAGTCCCGCGGCGATCTCCGTCAGCAGCGGGGCCCGGCCGTGGCGTGCCAGGAAGCGACGGATGAATACATAGGTATCGCGCTCCCGGGGTGAGAGCGCATCGAGTGCATCATCGAGGTCCATGAAGGCGAGTATAGAGAACTTTTGGAGAACTTCAAAGGCCTGCACCTTTGGTTTCACGGGGTTTCATGGGGTCTGACCCCTTTGATTTGGGGTCTGACCCCTTTGATTTTGCGATTCAGGTTGGATTCAGGTAGGGGGGCGTAGATTGGGAGGCGTTCCTGGATGCCATCCAGGATGTTCATTTGAAAGAACCAACAGAGGAGAGCGATCATGAATGCCTATCACCTGAAATTCGGCCTCACCTTCCTGGGCGTCTTATTCGGGTTTGCCTTGCTGAGCGCCCTGGCCGCGCCTGGCACTGCACGGGCGGATGAGGATATTCTTGCCCTGGCAAAGAAGAGCGGTTGCCTGGCCTGTCATGGTGTGGAGAAAAAAGTGGTGGGACCGGCCTGGAAGGATGTCGCGGCCCGTTATCGGGGGCAGGAAGGTGCCCGCGATCAGCTGCTTGACAAGGTCAAGAACGGCGGCAAGGGTAATTGGACCGAGGTGACCGGTGGTGTGCCCATGCCTCCCTATTCGCCTCGGGTGACGGATGCCGATATCGAGAAGCTGGTAGATTTCGTGCTGTCACTGGCAAAGTGAGCGAGGCATGCGGGGCAGGGGCACGCCTTGCCCCGCTCGTTTTTGACTTGACGGCTGAATCGCTGTAATGAAGGCCGTATGTCCCTAATCAGGATGTCCCGCATCAGGCGCCCTTCGTTCATTTCCCTCGGGCCGCAGCAGGCATGCCCGAGCGCCCGCCTTCCTTTCCATGCACTGGGGTTTGCATTGGGGTTGCATTTCCGGCGATGCGCGTGCTGGTGATCGAAGACGAGGCCCCCTTGCGGGCGCAGCTCGTGGCACACCTCGAAGCCGCGGGCTATGCCGTGGACGCCGCTGGCGACGGCGAGGAGGGCCTGTATCTGGGGCGTGAATATCCCTTCGACGTGGCGGTGGTGGATCTGGGATTGCCGCGCCTGTCGGGCCTGGAGGTGATCCGGCGCCTGCGGGCGGAGCAGCGGCGCTTCCCCATTCTCATCCTCACCGCCCGCGGGCGCTGGCAGGAGAAGGTGGAAGGCCTGGAGGCGGGCGCCGACGACTATCTGGTGAAGCCCTTTCACATGGAAGAGTTGCTGGCGCGGCTCAAGGCCCTGTTGCGACGCGCCGCAGGATGGAGCCGCTCCTGGGTACGTTGCGGGCCGGTGACCCTGGACATGAACCGCCAGGAAGTGCGGGTGGCGGACCGGCCGGTGGAACTCACCGCCTATGAGTACAAGGCCCTGGAATATCTCATGCTCCACGCCGGCGAAGTGGTGTCCAAGACCGCACTCACCGAGCATCTCTACGATCAAGACTACGATCGCGACAGTAACGTGATCGAGGTCTTCATCGCCCGCCTGCGCCGCAAACTGGATCCCGAGGGGCGCCTGCGGCCCATCGAGACCCTGCGCGGCCGGGGCTACCGTTTCACCCTGCCCCGGGAGGAAGGGGAGGAGGAGGCAGGAGCCGGGGCCTGATGCTCTCCCTGCACGCCCGTATCCTGCTGGCGGCCACGCTGGTCCTGGTGGCCTTCTTCGGTGTCACCGGCCTGGTGTTGGACGGCGCCTATCGCCACAGCGCCTGGTCGGCCTTGCAGGAACGCCTGCAGGGTTATGCCTATGCCCTGGTGGCGGTGATGGAGCCCGATGCCGAGGGACGGGTGCACATCACCAACGCCCTGCCCATTCCACGCCTGTTCACGCCGGGTTCCGGCCTCTATGGCCGTGTGTCGCGCAACGACGGGCGTTATGCATGGGTGTCGCCTTCGGCGGCGGAGCTGGATATTCCCTTTCCTCACAATCTGCGCCGCGGCGAGCGCCGTTTCCAGGCCCTGGAAGTGAACGGCGTGCGGCTCTACAGCTTCAATATCGGCGTGAGCTGGCAGGAGGACGCGGGACCGGCGCGCAGCTACACCTTCAGCGTGGCCGAGGTGCTGGACGCACTGGAGGCGGATATCCGCGGTTTCCGCCGCACCCTGTGGGGCGCGCTGGGCATGGTGGCGGCGGTGTTGCTGGCGGTGCAAGGGCTCATCCTGCGCTGGGGCTTGCGGCCACTGCGCCAGGTGGCCGCCGAATTGCGGGACATCGAAGCCGGGGTCAAGACCCGCCTGGAAGGGCGCTATCCCCGGGAGTTGCAGGCCCTCACGGACAATCTCAACACCCTGGTACGCAGTGAGCGCGAACACCTGCGCCGTTTCCGCAACGCCTTGGACGACCTCGCCCACAGCCTGAAGACGCCCCTGGCCCTGTTGCGCAGCACGGTGGAGAGCGAGGCCTCCGCCGAGACCCTGCGCCGGGTGGTGGAGGAACAGGTGGCGCGCATGTCCCGCATCATCGAATATCAATTGCAACGGGGGGCCACGTCGGGTCCCTCGGCCATGACCGCCCCCGTGGCGGTGCGGCCGCTAGTGGAAAAGGTCGTCCAGGCCCTGGACAAGGTCTATGCCGACAAGGCCATCCATTGGAGGGTGCAGGTACCGGAAGCCCTGGGATTCGTGGGCGACGAGAGCGATCTCATGGAGATCCTGGGCAATCTCATGGACAACGCCGCTAAGTGGTGCCGCAGCCGGGTCACCGTCACCGCCCGTCGTACGGAGCAGGGCATGGAGATCGAGGTGATCGATGACGGCCCGGGAATGGATCCGGCGCAGGCCCAGGCGCTGCTGGAACGAGGCGCGCGAGGCGACGAGAGCGTGCCAGGCCATGGCATCGGCCTGGCCATGGTCCAGGACATCGCGGCAGCCTATGGCGGGCGCTGCCGCATCGACAGAAGCGAGGACGGCGGAGCAAGCATGACTGTAGCGCTGCCGGAAGGATAGGGGGTTGGAGATACAGGCTCCGGGTAAAGATGTTTTTCTGTCCTCTGTCTTCTGAGGGGGGACGCTTCAGCAGCAAGGATGTCACAGAGGGCAGCATGGCAGGACCGTGAAAAGATCGATGCGCAGGCATCAGGAAGGAGATTCAGGCAGTTCAGATGGTGGCTCCGGATCGGACTTTCCCGCTAGGCTTTCTTCGATGAAGCGTCCCAGGCGCAACAGGCTATCTTCCAGGGCATGCTCCTGTCGGTCTAGGCGTTGCACAAGGCTCTGCAGGTTTTCGAGCATGGCGCGTGCCTCGTGGCTGCAGGGTAGGGCGCCGTAGCGTTCCTGATAGATGGCACTGAGGCCTTCGATGAGAAAGGCCAGGGTCTCTTTGTCGAGTTCTTCGTCCCGGATCATGCTCACGATCTCGGCGGGGAGAGAGAAGATGGCACGGCACAGGGAGGGACCGTGCTGTTCTTTCAGCTGCAGGATGAGTTGCCGGCCTAGTTCTTCGGAGTTCCGGATGTCCGCCAGCAGTTTGACCATACGGCTCTCGAGGCTGCGCAAGGGATGCCGGAAGCGTTTCTCGTAGTGGCTTTCGAGGGTGAAGATGAGATCGCGGAACTCAGTTTCATTGAGTCGGGGAGATCTGGACAGCAAGACCACGATTTGCCGGAGGTCACATGGCAGGTCGTGGAAACGCTGTTCGAAGGCCTCGATCAGGGGATGCAAGAAGGCTGCGGCTTCCTGGCCGGTGGTAGATTCTTCGGCGATCCAGTTCAGCAGGATCCTTTGGGCCTCTTTGGGAGTATACTCGGTAGCAGGAGGAGCAGTGGGCTTGCCCGAGAAAAATTCTGGTGATGGACCCAGTATGTGTTTGGGTGTGTGTCCTGATGTGTATCCTGGGGGGGATGGTTCGGCGGGAGGCGGTTCTTTTCCCGCGCTTTCCGCTCTGAGGCGATCTTCTTGCCAACGTTTATGCCAGTATTCGCTGAATACGGGACCACCGACCCCTTCTTTGGGTTGCTTGCTCAAGACGTCGGCAAGGGTCACGAAACAGCGACTGGCCACGCTGTCTGGGGTTTCCAGGAGCACGGGTCTTTGCTGCGCCACGGCTTTGCCTACGGCTTCGTCGCGGGGAATGTAGCCCAGGTAATGGACCTGGACATGCAGGTATTTCTTGGCAGCGGCCTCGAAGCGCTTGAAAACCTCCATGCTGTTGGTGTAGTTCAGCACCATGTTGACCAGGACGTGAATGGGGCGGTCGAAGCCGCGCCGTTTCAATACCCGGATGAGGGCGAAGGCATCGGTGAGCGAAGTGGGTTCCGGAGAGATGACCACGACCACGCGCTGGGCGGATTGCACGAAGCGTAGTACGGTCTCCCCCACGCCGGCGGCGGTGTCGATGAGTAGATAGTCGAATCGCTCTTCGAGGCTGCGCAGCGCTTCCACCAGGCGCCAATGCCGGGTCTCATCGAGTTGGGCATATTCTGCGATACCGGAGGCTGCAGGCACGATCTTCACTCCTTTAGGGCCATCGAGAATGATGTCGTCCAAGGTTTTTTCGCCTTCGAGCAAGTGTTCCAGGGTATGGCGGGGAGTGAGCCCCATGAGGATGTTGATATTGGCCAGGGAGGTGTCGGCGTCGAAGATGCAGACTCGGGCACCGCGGCTGGCCAGGGCGATACCCAGGTTGGTAGTGATGTTGGTCTTCCCTACACCACCCTTGCCGCTGGTGATGGCGATGACCCGGGTGGACTGAGTCAGAGGATCGACCTCGTCGCGGCGGGTGCCTTCGCCGCCGGCGGGATGGATTTCGAGGATCTTGTTCATGGCTGGAAGTGCGCGGTAGCGATTCACCGCGCTGTCCTCGCGGTCAATGGCTCATTGTACCATGTTCCTGCATAAGCTCCTGAATTCTCTTCATCTAAATCAGTATTGTTGGGATCGACGGCCGACTCAAACGACGCGTTCGTGACCGCCGTCGATGGGAATCTGCGCGCCGGTGGTCTTGCTGAAGATCGGTCCGAGCAGGGCTGTGATCAATACCGCTACGTCCTGAGACGTGATCTCGGTTTTGAGCAGATTCTTGGTCTTGTATTGTTCGACGGTCATGCCGTAGTGATGGGCTCGGGAAGCGAGGATCTCCTCGGTCCAGATGCCGGTGTCGAAGACGGCGTCGGGATGTACGGTGTTGATACGGATACCATCGCCGGCCCACTCCAGGGCGGCCACGCGCGCCAGTTGATTGAGGGCGGCCTTGGAAGCCGAGTAGGCAGCGGCACCGGGTCCGGGCGCTACCACGTTCTTCGAGCCCACCACCACCACGCGCCCCTTGCGGGGAGCCTGTTTCAACAAGACATGGCTCTCCCGCAGCAGGGCCAGATTGGCGTCGAGATTGAGGCGGAACACCTTGTGCCAATGGGTCGTATCCAGCTCGACGATGGGACGGCTATCGGGGAAGGCGCCGGCATTGAGTACCAGCATGTCTAGGCCGCCGAAACGGCGCACAGCGCTTTCCAGTGCCTCGCGCACTTGTTGTTCGTCGGTAACGTCACAGACCAGTCCCAAGTAACCGGGTTTCTCATGCAAGTCTTGAATGTCCGCGCGAATGTCGAGACCCACCACCGCGGCACCCTGTTCCAGCAGGGCTTCCACGCAGGCTTTGCCGATACCGGAGGCAGCACCCGTGACCAGGGCTATCTCGCCGGCGAAGGGGGGAGGGGAGCCGGCCTTTCGCAGCTTGGCTTGTTCTAGATCCCAGTATTCCACGTCGAAGATGTCCTTGGCGGGCAAGGCTTGATAGCCTCCCAGTGCCTCGGCTCTCAGAATGATGTCCATGGTGTGGCGGTAGATGTCGGCGACGATGGCGGCTTCTTTGGCGCTGCGTCCCGCGGTCACCATACCCAGTTCCGGATCGAGGATGACCCGGGGTGCCGGGTCCAGCATGGTCTTGGGTTCCCGGGCTTGGGGCGCGTATTCCTCGAAATAGACCCGATAGGTCCGGGTATAGGCCGCCACGTCACGGCCCAGCAGCGGCAGGCGTTTGGTACGGATCACGTGATCCGGGGTGGCCGGTCCCTGTTGCGTGATGCGTTCCAGATCGTCCCGCTGGGCGAAGGCGAGGCAATGGGAGTCGCGGTGCGAAACTAGCAGCAGGGGAAAGCCGGCCGCCTCCGAGATCTCCCGCCGCAACCGGGCAATTTCTTCACGCAGGGCCTTCTCTCCGTATGACTGGGGAGCAGGTTGAGGTACCTGCCAGGCATCACGCGCCGCGAGATACTCTTCCGCCCGGGAGACCAGTTCAATCATACGCTCGTAGGAAGTCCGCGCATCGGGACCGAAGGAAAAGATGCCGTGATTCATGAGCACCATGCCGATGGTGCCTTCGTGGGCCTCGGCGGCGAAGCGTTCGGCGCACAGCCGGGCGAGGTCGAAACCCGGCATGATATAGGGGATGATCACCACGTCGTCACCATAGATCTCCCGCACGCGCTGTTCTCCATCGCGGGTGTTGGTGACCGATACCACGGCATCGGCATGGGTGTGATCCACGTACTTGTGGGGAATGATGGCATGTAGAATGGCCTCTACGGAAGGAGTGGGAGCGGCGGCGTTCGTCATGTGGGTGCGCAGCTCGTTGACCATCTGTGGATCACTCAGAGTGGGTAAGCGCGACAAGTCGATGAGGTGCTGCATACGCACCGGCGAAAAGCCTGCCTCGGCGATAGTTTCCAGATCCCAACCACTACCCTTGACGTAGAGGATGTCTTCCTCTTCTCCCAGGAGATTGCGCTCACGGATCTTCACGGAGGTGTTGCCCCCACCGTGCAGGACCAGGCTCTTTTCCTGTCCCAGCAGACGGGAGGTGTAGACGCGCAATCCCAGATCTCCCTCATAGCGGGCGGCTTCTTCATCGTTCCATCTGCTCTTCATTTTGCGCTTTTTTGTGGGTTTGTTACCGAGTTAAAGCCCTATCCAGTGTGTTTTTGGCCACATCGACCTCACCCACGCCCTGTCCAGGCACGGGGATCTTCAACGTTATCGACTGCAGGAGTCCGGCTGCAGGCGAGGTTGGCGCCCCGAGCACGATTCGAACGTGCGACCTTCCCCTTAGGAGGGGGACGCTCTATCCAGCTGAGCTATCGGGGCATGGTACAAAATTGAGATTATAAACACTGGGCGATCGGCCTGGCGATGTTTTATATGGTTGGTTTTATGAGCTGGTTTTTGAGAGACCGGGGGCGGTTGGAGCGGAGTTGGGATATGACGGAGGAAGACGTTTGAAGTTATCATTGAATGAGAATTATTATCGTTTGTCGCCGCCCCCCCTGCTTAACGGGGGTCGGGTACAATTTCAGTGCTCGTCCTCGTAGAGGTCGCGCAGGTCAAAGTCCATGATCTGGCGTTTGAGTTGTTGTCGTTCCAGGTGGTGTTCGATGGCCTTGCGCACGTTGTCCTTTCGAATGGGGACGTTCTTGCGGCCTTCGACGTCGAGCAGGTCTTCAAGATAGGTTTTTTCGAGGAATTCGCGGTCTTTCTTGTTCAAGCAGATGTACTCGTGCGATGACTTGTGCTGATTGGCCATGATCCTGTCCTCCACGTTTAGAACGGCGTCACGTTTTGCACAGGTTCGATGGTAGGGAGTGCCGCGCTCCGGTTCTATGAACGGTTTCACAAAAATAGCCATCGTTGAGTGCCCCGTCACGGCAATGGAAACGGGGTGAAGAGGAGGTCGATCATGCCCAAGACTATTTCCAAGCATTTTCTCTGGGCCGCATACGGCCTGATCCCGCTCTTGTTGTTGAGTGCCTGTGCCTCGGCGCCGGTCACGGGGCGCAAACAATTGCTGCTGATCTCGGAGGACCAGGCCATCGCCGCCTCCGAGCCCGCCTATTTCGAGATGCTCAAGAAACCCGCGCAGGAGGGCAAGCTCGACAACGATCCGGACCTCAAGGCACGCGTACAGGCCATCTCCGGGCGCATCATCGCGCAGGCCATCCGCATTCGCCCCGAGACCACGGACTGGCAATGGAGTATCCACGTCATCGACGATCCGGAGATCGTCAATGCCTGGGCCATGGCTGGGGGGCGCATGGCCCTCTACAGCGGCCTGGTGCAGAAGATCCATCCCAGTGACGACGAGCTGGCTCAGGTGCTGGGGCATGAGATCGCCCACGCCTTGGCCAAACATACGGCCGAGAAGATGTCGGTGGCGCTGGCCACCGATCTGGCCCTCACCGTCTGGGCCGTCACTGAGCGGCGTTCGCAACTGGCGCTCACGGGCGCCTCGCTGGCGGCCGCCCTGGCCATCCAATTGCCCAACAGCCGGCGGGCGGAAAGCGAGGCGGACCGTATCGGCATCGAGCTGGCGGCGCGGGCCGGCTACGACCCGCGCGCGGCGGTGACGCTGTGGCAAAAAATGAAGAAGGCCGGCGGAGGCAAGATGCCGGAATTTCTCAGCACCCACCCGGCGCCCGAGACCCGCATCGAGAATCTACGCAAGCTGATTCCGGAGATGTTGCCCTATTACGAAGCTCCGGGGGAACGCCCCGTCTATCGTTTCAAACCCGAGGCCGAGCGCCTGCCGGGCCTGAAGCGGAGCAAGGCGCAGAAAAGCGATCGGGAAGGAGACGCGCACGAGCCAAAGAAATGAAAAAGGCGGCTGCAGGTGCAGCCGCCTTCGTGATCGGGCCTGTGCTCTGTACTTCAGAAGGCCATGTCCACTCCCAGGCTCACCATGTTTTCCAGGTTGGTGAGGGGGTGTTCTTCGCTGCCCCCGCCGATGGGGTTTTTGGCGCTGTCTTCCAGATTGAAATGCGCGCGCGCGTAGAGCCCGATATTGGGGCTGGGATAGAACTTGACGATGGGGGCGAGGAAGGAGGCGTCGATGTTGAGCGGCTCCGTACTCCCCATGGGCAGTTGTTTGAGCCCGCCGGGCGCCATCCAGTCGTAGCGCAGGCCCAGCATCCAGTGGGCGTTCACGCGCCAGTCCGCCTCCAGGCTCAGGCCCTGTCCGGTGTCCTCCCACTTGGCGTTGGCTGCCATACCGGTGAAGGAGGGTTTGTCGATCTGGTCCGTGATGTAGGTGCCGTAGATGTCCCAGTCGTTCCACTGCACCCGGGTGCCGATGCCCCAGCGGGTGATGTCTGTTGTATCGGAGGCATACGTATAATTGTGATCTCCTGGATGTGCACCATCCATATGGAGGGTACCGATTGCGGCGTCAGGCGCCTGGTAATAGAAGGCCGAGGCCTGCCAGGCGGCGCTGCCCCACATCCAGTCGTAGCGGCCCATCACGTAGGTGTCGTAGCGGTTCTCCTTGGCCGTACCGCTGGCGCTGGCCTTGTCGTTGATGGCTACGCCCAATTGGTACATGAACCCGCTGCCGAAACCCAATGGACGGCCATGAATGGCGATGCTGTTCTGTACCGGGGCGTTGTAGAGAAAAGGTTGCACCGGCAGAATGGCATAGCCTTCATCTCCTTCGTAAGCCGAGCCCTTGGTCAGGCCGAACATCTTGCTGGCGAAGGCCAGGGGCAACAAAGGAATGCGGTTGATAGTGGGCGGAAAGCTACTGGCCTCCGCTACCGGACCGATGGGATTGATCTGCTGGCGGTGAGTGGGAAAGGCATAGAGCCCGGAGGGGTCGAACTTGCCTACTGTAAGATTGGCCACGCCCTGTTTGCCGCCCAGGTTGGAAAAGACCAGGAAGCTACGTTCGAAACGGACGGCAGGTTCTTCCCCTTCCTGGACGTTGAATTCGGTTTCCATGAAGAAACTGAGATTCTTGCGCGCCGTGCCGCCGAAGAACAGATTGACGATCTTGGGCATTTGCAGATCCCATTGATCGCGCACGTTCTCCGCTTTCATCTCGTCGGTCTCCTCCTTGAAGGAGGCCTTCTGCAGATCCGCCCGGATGCGCACCGCCATGATCTTGGAGATGTCATCCAGGGTGACCGGTCCCTGGGCGCCGTCGAAGACGTGTTTGGCGGTCTCAGAGCCGTCCTGGGAGCCCGGCATCTGGTAGCCGTTCTCCTTGAACTGCTGCCCGAACACCGTGAGCCGCGGTTCGCTGGTGTGACAGAGGGCGCAATTGGCCTGGTACTTGCGGGCGAAGGCCGGAATGGCGCTGGCATTCTCGGCCACGAGAATCAGGGCGATGGCAGTGGCCCACAACCCGAGGGAAATCTGACGCGTGGTTTTGCGTTTGCATTGTTTTTCAGCCATGGGATTGCTCCTTCATGCTGGGTCGGAATCTAGGTAATGTCCCATGCCAGGAGATGCAGATAATGCGCCAACATTTCGCTTTGTGTCGGCATTTGGCGAAAGAACTTCGCAGCTTCTGGCCAACTTGCTATGGCGGCAGGAGCGGCGTAAACATTAGGAAAAATCCGGCCACACGTCAGAGGCACGAAAAAACCCGCAAGCTGCGGGTTTTTTCGTGCTGGAAACTGCAGAATGGTGATTAAGTTAGAAGGTCGGTGGAACCGTTCTTGGCATGGCCTCCATGGAATTGGGTGGTGCAGCAAAGGGATCATCCACATTGGCGGTGTCCACGGCCCAGTTTAGGTCGGCGAAGGGACTGCTGGGCCAACTGGAGGGAGGGGCGACAGGCGGTGTGTCCAGCGACAGTTCGCGCACCGGTGCACCGTCGTTAACACTCGCCGAGGTGAGAACGAACTCGCCATTGGTTAGGCCGCCACCCATATCAGACCCCATCCAGAGTGCCTTGATTCGATCTGTTGCATTCCAGGTGACGTTCATGGTATCCAGCACCAATGGGTTCCCGCCATCACCATCCGTCAAATTATAAGGCTCACAGGTGACGAAAAAGCCTCCGCAGGACCACTCGTAGCCCACCCTTCCCCAGCGGTTACGTAGGTCGAATTTTTGTTTCTCGCCACTGGGCACATCCGTGACTCCTTGGGCGATGTCGATTAACTGGCCGCGAAGCTGTGCAGTTTGCAGACCACCCGTCCCTGCACCTGCGGTGTTGATCTCATTGTAGTTGATGAGGCTGAATTCAGAATCGAAGAGATTCTCCGCTGGATTGGTACGGTCGGTGACGAATTGCTCGATTTTCACTGACCACGCTTTCTCTGCCAGGTCCTGGGCGCAGGTAGCCGCTGCCGCTGGATCTCCTGGATTGGTCGTTTCACACCAATGGTAGATCGGATCGTCTGGAGAGGAAAATCCATCATTGGTACCCATCACCGCCCTGGCGAAGCCGTTCTGCAATTCCACGGTGGTTTCAAAACCGTTAGCGTTGTCGCGCATGATCTGGCGTGCAGCCAAGCCCTGCCCAGCCAGTCCCAGGGTAGAAGGATTGCTGGTACCCAAAATCCAGTCGCCCGCCGTGTTCACGCCTTTTGTCTTCATCGGTGTGTAAGTCTCGTTGCTGAAAGGCAAGGTGGTGGCATCGCCTGAGCCGACACCCGGATCCACCAGTACGGTGCGCATGTAGGTTTCGTTGTCTGGCGTGGTGATCTGCTGATAGAGGAAACCATCTTCTTTGGCGATGTCGAGGCAGGTCCAGTTGGGGTCGGTCGCGCAAGGACTGGAGTCATTGACTACTGCCTCGCCCGAGGTGTTGGTGATGGACCACAGTCCATAATCTACGGGTGGACCTACGCGCCCAGCGGTGGATGTCAGCGGATGAGTGGCCTGTGCCGAAGTGACGAAGAATAAACCGCAGGCCAATGTGACCATTTGTATGATGGGTTTCGGATTCCGGCTCGTGTTTTTCGTCACTGCCGGCATTCGTTCCTCCACCTCAACGGTGGAGGTTGCTCTTTTCCCCATGATGTCGCCCCCGAACTATTAACTATTTACGGTTCCCACCGCTGCCGCAGGAATTTTAGAAAAAGCATAACATATTGGTCAATTGCTTGTCCAGGGAGCAGAAGGTCGTTTTTGATATTCTAGTCCTCTATCCGATAACCTATTGAAATGGTTAGAACATGATGAAGATCTGTTCTTCCAGGGATCTGAATTCTTCCAAATCCCCGTGGAGGTTTCGTGCCTTGTGGGTGAGGGCCAGGGTCTTGCGCACGTCGGGCAAATGTAGGGGATTCAAGATGCCCAGGAGCTGGGCATAAATTTATTATCGAGGTTTCTTTCCACCACGTTCAGGACGATGGTGTTGAAATAGATAGGCACTGGCCGCGGCGTCCGGTCCGCTGAGGATTCCATGATCATCACGGATGGTGTAGACACAGTGAATATTGGCCTGAGCACAACGTTCGAAGAGCGCAGCCGCCTCTTGTCGCTTTCCTCGTGAAACCAAGTCCAGGGCCCAGCTGTATTCGTGCTTGGCGAAAGTGAGAGATTGTGGCCTGGAGATTCGGCGAGGTGGGTGTTCTTTTCCATCATCGTAGCACAGATAGATGTTGATGTAACGCCTGCCGTCTTTGATGACGATGTCGCCGTCGACGATTCGGTAGCCGGCTCTGGAATCGCTTGCAGGTCTAGCAATTTTCGCCGTTTTTTCCGTCGTGCCCATAGGGCTTGCGCCATGGGGCAGGCACGACGATCAGTCCAGCCATGGTTGCAGCCAGGTAGCGAACCAGCTTTCGAAGACTCGGGGGCGAAGTCATGAAAACCGCCATTCCGTGGTCATTCCACCATCCTGCACCAAGCAGATGGGAGCGTCCAGCCTTGCCGTTAGAATGGTGGTGGAGTGTAGGTGGTGGAATAACCGGGCGGTGGTTGCGTAAAGGGATCAACCCAGCTTTCCGGGGCAGTGGGCGAGACAACGATGTCCGTAGCCGCTACGCGCTCACCAGTGCTCAAATTGATGTAGGATGTGGTGTTGATACGCGACGGCCCCATGGGGTCTGGAGTGATATATTCGCCCGCGATCCAGGTGACTTGGATGGCGTCGAAGGGATTCCAAGTGATGGTTTCGCCCGTGCTGGGCAGAAGAGCCGGCTCGGATACGCTGCGGGCGGTGTTCTGAAATGCGCCCTGGACTACTTCGGTATCGAAACGAACGGGATTGTCGAAGCCATTGCCACCAGTCACTGTGCCGACTACATGGCGGATGCTCATTCGCTTGTCGAGATCGGTCTGTCCCTGGTCCAGTTTGAATTTGTAATCAAAAGAGGAAACGTGCTGGAAGCTGGTGTCGGGTACCACCAGGCGCTGGTCGAGGCTAATGCGAGGATCCAGCGGACCGCCGTTGGCCCAGCCGGTCTTGAGGGTGGTGTTGTATACGAACTGGCCGCCGGTGGAAGGCAGGTCACCCGGCGTGGCGCTCGTGTAACCGAGGTCTTCCTGAGCAATACGCAGCGTGGAGGTGATACCCTGGTTGGGGCCGGAGACTCCAAGCTTGACGAAGTTCTCGGACTTGAAGGCCAGGCTGTTGGCATCGAATTCCGGGGCATTGGGGGCGCCAGTGGCATTCTCGTCCGTGATGATGGTCTGTATGTATTCTGCACCGCTCACCACGACCACGCGTTGGAAGACTCCGCGCTCATTGACCACGGGATCGCCGCAGATCACCGACGGGGGACAGGGATCCACGTCGAAGACACCATTGCTTATCGTCCAGCCATAATAGTTCAGAGGTAGGGCCACGGGTGTGGTGCTACCGCCCGGCGCAGTACCGGCCGGTACGATGGGGTCGATAGGATCAGGCGGCGCCACGGTGGCGGAGGCCGCTACCATCACAGGTACTGTAGGGACCGTGGGCAGCAGGCCGAAGACGCTGGGATTTAGCAGATCCCAATTTACCGCGGTGGTGTCGGTGAGACTGGTGAGTGAACTCGTGACCTCTGTGAAAAAGAATGGATCGACACCCCTGTATTGTGTGAATCCAAAAGGCGTGTTGGTGCCGAATGCTCCCTCTTCCAGGGTCTGTCCGATCCACAAGGCCTTTACGGGATCACCCGGGGACCAAGTTACGCTGCCGCCGTTGGAGCCGTCCGGCAGCATGGGATCTGTGGGATTGGAGCTGATCTGATATTGACCCGCGGCCTTGACGAAGCGGAATCCTTGAGCACCCGCACCACTACCATCCACGGTAAGGTCCACGTCTTGTTCCAAGGTTACCTTGATGTTGTCACTGAAGCCATTGCCATTGCTGATGATGTCCGCCGTGGAGTCAAAGACCAGGGTGGGGTTGGGCGCCAGCGAGGCGTTGTAATCCGTGTAGTCCAGCTCGCTGATCTGCTGGAAGACCTTGAACCAGGGAAAGGTATTGCCATTGGTGTTGGCCCAGTCTCCGAATTCATATTCGGTGATGTTGACGAACCGGGTTTCGAGGTTGGGATTGCTGCTATTGATCTGGCGGTCAAGGATTACTTGTTTTTCCGAGATCCCGGCATCCCGGTTGTTCATTTTGATGAAGTCTTCATTGCTGAAATAGAGATTGCCGCGGGCTGCCGTGAAAGGGTCAGCGGTGGCATCTCCCGTGACACCCGGTTCTGTAATAATAAATTGAATGTAAGTGCCATTCTGCACGGCAGCAGGGCCGGCCAGGCCGGAAACCACCACCCGGCGTTGCAGCATGCCGTCGCTGACCACGGTAGTGGGGTCGTTGAGATCGCCACAGGTTATGGTGACACCTGGAGGTAGGCCACTGGTGGGGCAGGGCAGAGCCGTGATCTCGCCGCTGGTAACTGTGAATTGATCAAAGGGAATAGGCGGACCCGCTTGCACCGTTGCCGCCGATAGTGTCACCAACAGCAAGGCAAGGAGTCCTGGTCTCGTATTCTTGGTTGCTGGCATTTGCGCCTTTCTTCGGAGAAGTGCGCTCCCACTTCTCCGCCTGCCTCCTTTCTAGAGTTCTTGCTTCCTCGAACGCAGGGTTTGCCATACGACATCAAACCCTCAGGCGTTGATCGAAAGTATAGTTGAGTTTCCCGAAAAATACCATAGTTAGTGTGGCGAAGAAAGATTCGCCTCGTCAGCAGAATCTATGGGTAGATTCTGGTTCAGGCAAGGCGCCAAGTGTATGATACAAAGCGATTTCCATAGCGTGATAGGTTCGAAAACCAAAGGCTTTTCTGACCGTCAGTTTTGCCTTGGTATTGAAACCCTCTACCACGCCG
>WFNO01000084.1 GCA_015488555.1 Gammaproteobacteria bacterium | reverse complement strand
TAAAGTGTCTCATGAAGGTTGGCCTCGGGATCGGTGGGATGGATGTCGTGTCGCAAACATCTTACCCAATCCTGAGCCAACCTTCTTCTATATTTTCAATAAATTAGCCTACCCCGCTCATTCCATCAGCGCTTAACTTAGTGCCATTCATTGGGAAGGGTGTTTTCGAATAAGGGTCGAGATGGCGAGATTTGTCCAGAGGGATCCGTGGCAGCCATTGCTGCTGCCGGTGGATTTGCGGGAATGGGTACCGGAAAACGACATGGTGCACTTTGTGTTGGAGGCGGTGGAGCGGGTGCCGCTGGAACGGTTCAAGTACAACGTCCGTGGGAGCGGGTCGGAGCAATACCATCCGGGATGATGCTGGCGCTGCTGATTTACTGCTACGCCAACGGGATTTTTGGATCGAGGCGGATTGAGCGCGCGACCTATCGGGACCTGGCGGTGCGCTATCTGTGTGCGGACGCTCACCCGGACCATGACACGATTTGCAAGTTTCGGCGCGAGAATTTCGAGGCGGTGAGTGAGGCCTTTTTGGAGATACTGTTGCTGGCGCGGGAGCTGAAGCTTTTGAAGGTGGGCACGATCAGCGTGGACGGGACGAAGGTGGATGCCAATGCCAGCAAGCACCGGAACGTGCGCTATGACCGTGCGGGGGAGCGGGTGGAGCAGCTGAAGGTGGAGATTGCGGAGCTGCTGGAGCGTGCGGAAGCGGCGGATGGTCAGGAGACGGAAGAGGGGCAGCGTCTGCCTGAGGCCCCGTCCCGCCGTGAGAAGCTCAAGCGGGAGCTGGAGGTGGCGCGTGCGCGTCTGGAGGCGCAGGCGAAGGCCCAGGTGGCGCGTGAGCGGGCCGAGTATGAGCGCAAGCTCAAGGCCCGGGAGAAGCGTTTGGGGAAGCGCAAGGGGAAGAAGCCGAAGCCGCCGGATGAGGCGGTGTCTGGGGACCGGCAGATCAATCTCACGGACCCGGATTCAGCGCTGATGCGCAAGAGCAAGGGAAGCGAATATCGTCAAAGCTACAACGGGCAGGCGGCGGTGAGCACCGATGGCAGCCAGCTGATCGTGGGGGCGCGACTGAGCAATGCGGCCAGCGACCGGCGTGAACTGGTGGCAACGGTGGATGCGGTGCCGCCGGCCCTGGGCCGGGTGGGCTGCGTGCTGGCCGACAGCGGGTATGCCAACGGTTCGGAGGTGGAAGTGTTTGAGCGGCGCTCGGTAGAGGTGCTTGTGGCGGTGAGTCGTCCCGGCCGGCGCCGTCATGATTTTCGGCCCGAGGTACCGGAGTGTGCGCCGCCGAGGCACTCGAAGCCTTGGGTTGCCCGGATGAAGGCACGGCTGGAGACGGCCCGAGGGCGGTCGAAGTACCAGCTGCGCAAGCAGTCGGTGGAACCGGTGTTCGGGATCCTCAAGGAAGCGATGGGGTTCCGGCGGTTCCTGCTGCGCGGCCTGGAGAAGGTCCAGGGCGAATGGCAGCTGGTGTGTCTGGCCTACAACTGCAAGCGGTTGCATCGGTTGATGCAGGCCATGGAAGGGACATGATCCCGGGCTGACGGCCTGACAGAGGCGAACCAAGCCTGATCGGGGCATCCTGCTGCGTCTTGTGGCTCGGTGAACCCGGAGAATCGCCTCAGGCCACGGAAACGCGAAACACCGAGCTACCGACAGAGCGCCCATTTCCATCCATCGCCAGGAGCAAAAGTCCGACAGGCTGCTAACATCGATCTCGAAAAATATTGCCCATCAATGCCTTGCATGCTAAGCTGCCGGCCCGTCCCGCCAGGCGGAGTTTTGGCTGCGTAATTGCACCCCCATTTCCGATCACATGACGTACCATTCCCCGCTCGAACCGCCCCTGCCCCGGGATGCGTCCAGGACCGTGCGCTGGGGGCGCCTGTATGGCGCTGCCGCCGGCATCGCCGTGGCGGCGGCAGCGCGCCTGCATGGGGCACCGGTGATGGTGGTCGCCGAGGACATGCGCAGCTGCGAGCGCCTGGAGGAGGAGCTGCGCTTTTTCTGCGGCGTCCAGGAGGGGGAAGAGCGGCTGGAGATCCTCACCTTTCCGGACCGCGAGACCCTGCCCTACGACGTCTTCTCTCCTCACCAGGATCTGGTCTCGGAGCGCCTGCGGGTGTTGCACCGCCTGCCCCGCCTGCAGCGGGGCATCCTGCTGGTGCCGGCCGCCACCCTGGCCGAGCGCCTGCCGCCGCGTAGTTTCCTCGAGTCCCGGGTCTTCACCCTGTCGAAGGGGGACGCCCTGGATCTCGACGCCCTGCGCATGCAACTGGAACGCGGCGGCTACCGCCACGTGGCACAGGTCATGGAACACGGCGAGTACGCGGTCCGCGGCGGGCTGCTGGACCTCTTCCCCATGGGCAGTCCCCATCCCTACCGCATCGACCTGTTCGACGACGAGATCGAATCCATTCGTATCTTCGATCCCGAGAGCCAGCGCTCCACGCGCCAGGTGGAGGCCGTCCGCCTGTTGCCGGCGCATGAATTCCCCTTGGAAGACTCGGCCATCACCCGTTTTCGCCAGGCCTTCCGCACCGCCTTTCCGGGTGATCCCCAGCGCAGTCCCATCTACCGCGAGGTGAGCCAGGGCGCCGCGCCGCCCGGCATCGAATACTATCTGCCCCTGTTCTTCGAAGAGACCGCCACCCTGTTCCACTACCTGCCCGGTCGCAGCCTGATCCTCCTGGAGGCCGGGGTCCCGGATGCCCTGCTGGCCTGCTGGCAGCGTATCGAGGAGCGCTACGAGCTGGGCCGCCACGATCCCGAACGACCCTTGCTGCCGCCCCGGCAGGTCTTCCTGCCCCCGCCGGAGGTGGAGGCCGCCTTGACGGAGTTTCCCCGCTGCGAGCTGCACGGCTTCGAACAGGAGGCCGGCGAGGCGATCGACTTCGCCAGCCGCGCACTGCCGCGCCTCACCCTGCCGCCTGCGGCGCGCCATCCCCTGGCGCCCTTCCTGAAATTTCTCGACGACTTCTCAGGGCGCATCCTGTTGGTGGCGGAGACCCCGGGGCGGCGCGAGGCCCTGCTGGAGATGCTGCACGAGGCGGGGCATTTCCCGGTCGCGGTCGCCGGCTGGCCGGAGTTCCTGGCGGGGGACATACGCCTGGCCATCACCGTGGCCCCGCTCACCCGCGGCCTGTGGCTGGAGGACCCGCCGCTGGCGGTGATCACCGAAACCGAACTGTTCGGCCAGCAGGCCATGCAGCGGCGCCGGCGCAAGCGCGCCGCCGACAGCGAGGCGGTGATCCGCAATCTCACCGAGCTGCACGTGGGCGCGCCGGTGGTACACGAGGAACATGGCGTGGGCCGTTACCTGGGCCTGCAGACCCTCACCGTGGGCGGCGTGCGCACCGAGTTCCTGGCTCTGGAATATGCGGACGGCGACAAACTCTACGTGCCGGTGTCCGCCTTGCACCTCATCAGCCGCTACACCGGCGCCTCGCCGGAACAGGCCCCGCTGCACAAGTTGGGCAGCGGCCAGTGGGCGCGGGCCAAGCGCCGCGCCGCCGAGAAGGTGCGCGACGTGGCCGCGGAACTGCTGGATCTCTATGCCCGGCGCCAGGCCCGGCCCGGACGCGCCTTTCCGCCTCCGGACGAACAATACGCCGCCTTCGCCGCCAGTTTCCCCTTCGAGGTCACGCCGGACCAGCAGGACGCCATCGACGCGGTGATCGCGGACCTGACCCGCGACCAGCCCATGGACCGCCTGATCTGCGGCGACGTGGGTTTCGGCAAGACCGAGGTGGCCATGCGCGCCGCCTTCCTGGCCGTACAGGGCGGGGCCCAGGTGGCGGTGCTGGTGCCCACCACGTTGCTGGCCCAGCAACACCTGCAGAACTTCCGCGACCGCTTCGCCGACTGGCCGGTACGCATCGAGGCCCTGTCGCGCTTTCGCACCGCCCGGCAGCAACAGGAGATCCTGCGCGACGTGGCCGCGGGCAAGATCGACATCCTCATCGGCACCCACAAGCTGCTCCAGCCGCAGGTGCGGTTCCACGATCTGGGCCTGGTGATCATCGACGAGGAACACCGCTTCGGCGTGCGCCAGAAAGAGGCCCTGCGGGCCCTGCGCGCCGAGGTGGACGTCCTCGCCCTCACCGCCACGCCCATCCCCCGCACCCTCAACATGGCCCTCTCCGGCCTGCGCGACCTGTCCATCATCGCCACGCCGCCGCGCCAGCGCCTGGCCATCAAGACCTTCGTGCGGGAATGGAACCCCAGTCTGGTGCGCGAGGCCTGTCAGCGCGAGATCCACCGCGGCGGTCAGGTCTATTTCCTGCACAACGAGGTGCGCAGCATCGAACGCATCCACCGGCAACTGGAAGAGATCCTGCCCGGGGCGCAGATCCGCGTGGCGCACGGCCAGATGCCGGAACGGGAACTGGAGCACATCATGCTGGACTTCTATCACCAGCGCTTCCACGTCCTGTTGTGCACCACCATCATCGAGAGCGGCATCGACGTCCCCAACGCCAACACCATCATCATCAACCGCGCCGACAAACTGGGACTGGCCCAGCTCTACCAGCTGCGCGGCCGCGTGGGCCGTTCCCATCACCAGGCCTATGCCTACCTGGTCGTCCCCTCGCGCAAGGCCATCAGCCCGGACGCCCTCAAGCGCCTGGAGGCCATCGAATCCATCGAGGACCTGGGCGCCGGCTTCACCCTCGCCACGCACGACCTGGAGATCCGCGGCGCCGGCGAACTGCTGGGCGAAGAACAGAGCGGGCAGATCCAGGAGATCGGTTTCGGTCTCTACACCGATCTGCTGGAACGGGCGGTGCGGGCCCTGCGCAGCGGCACCGAACCCGCCCTGGAGCAACCCCTGCATCCCCAGACCGAGGTGGACCTGCGGGTACCGGCCCTCATTCCCGAGGACTACCTGCCCGACGTGCACGCGCGCCTGGTCCTCTACAAGCGCATCGCCAACGCCGCCGGCGACGCCGAACTGCGCGAATTGCAGGTGGAGATGATCGACCGCTTCGGCCTGCTGCCGGCTCCGGTGAAGAACCTGTTCCGTATCACCGCCCTGCGGCTGCGTGCGCAGGCGCTGGGCATCCGCAAATTGGAAGCGGGAACCGGCGAAGGCCTGGTGGTGTTCGAGGAACAACCGGCCATCGACGCCGAGGCCCTCATCCGGCTCATCCAGGGACAACCGCAGCGTTACCGCTTCGACGGCCGGGAGAAATTGCGTTTCCGCTGGGAAGGCCAGGATCCGGAGAGCCGCTTCCAGGCCGTGGAAGCCCTGCTGGAGGCCCTCACCCCCGGACGGGAGACCGAAGGAGTCCGCGGGCAGGCGGCGGACAGGACCCTCTCCGCGCGCTGAGCGCCGCCGGCAATCGCCCCCAAAGAAGATTCCGGAGAGGCCGGAGAGAATCGAGGGCGGACACTCAAGAAAGGATGTCCAGCGCCTCGCCGAGGGTCCGGATGGCCGTGACCTCCAGGCCCTCGAACGGCCGGCGGGGGGCGTTGGCCTTGGGAATGAGGGCGCGCCGGAATCCCTGCTGGGCCGCTTCACGCAGGCGTTCCTGGCCGTGTTGCACGGGCCGGATCTCCCCCGCCAGCCCCACTTCACCGAAGATCACCAGCCCCTCGGGCAGGGGGCGGTTGCGCAGGCTGGAGAGGACGGCCAGCACCAGGGCCAGATCCGCCGCGGTCTCGCCCACCCGTACGCCACCCACCACGTTGACGAACACGTCCTGGTCGTAGACGGTCACGCCGCAATGGCGCTGCAGCACGGCCAGCAGGATGGCCAGGCGGTTGGGATCCAGTCCCACGGCCAGGCGCCTGGGATTGGCGGTATGGGTCTCGGCCACCAGGGCCTGTACCTCCACCAGCAGGGGGCGGCTGCCCTCGCGGGTCACCATCACGGCGCTGCCGGGCACGGGACTCTCGTGGCGGGAGAGAAAAATGGCGGACGGGTTGCTCACCTCTTTCAAGCCGCCGTCCAGCATGGCGAACACGCCCAGTTCGTTGACCGCGCCGAAGCGGTTCTTCACCGCCCGCAGCACGCGGAAGCGGCTGTCGGCGTCGCCTTCGAAATAGAGCACCGTGTCCACCATGTGTTCCAGGATGCGCGGTCCCGCCAGGGTGCCTTCCTTGGTGACGTGCCCCACCAGGAACAGGGCGCTGCCGCTGCGCTTGGCGTACTGCACCAGTTGGGCGGCGCTCTCGCGCACCTGACTCACGGAGCCCGGGGCCGACTGCAGGGCGGCGGTGAACACGGTCTGCACGGAATCGACCACCATCACCTGGGGGCGTTCTTGCGCGGCCAGCTCCAGGATGCGCTCCACCTCGGTCTCGGCCAAGAGGCGCAGCCGGGGAGTCGCCAGTCCCAGGCGCCGCGCCCGCAGTCCCACCTGCTGCAAGGATTCCTCGCCGGTGACATAGAGGGTGCGCCATTCCCGGGACAGGGCGCCCAGGGCCTGGGTGAGCAAGGTGGATTTCCCGATGCCGGGATCGCCGCCGATGAGCACCACCGAACCCGCCACCAGGCCGCCGCCCAGCACCCGGTCCAGCTCGGCGAAACCCGTGGAGATGCGCTTCACCTCGGCCACGTCCACTTCGTTCAGGTCGCGGATGCCGGTCTCGACGGCGCCGGCGAAACCACCGCGCCGCAGGCCCGTCCCCGCCGGCGCCTGCCGTTCTTCCTGCAGGGTGTTCCAGGCCCCGCATTCGGCGCACCGGCCGGACCACTTGGGGCTCTGGGCCCCGCACTGCTGGCACACGTAGACGCGCCTGGGCTTGCCCGCCATCTCAGCCCTGCCCTCCCGGCGCGGCGGGATCGCCGTGCTCCACGAATCGCACCCGGCCGGAGACGCGGCACAACAGTTCATAGGCGATGGTGCCGGCATTGCGGGCCACCTCCTCCACGGGCAGCCCCGGCCCCCACAGCACCACCTCGTCCCCCACCTGGGCCTGAGGAGCCCCGCGCAAGTCCACGCACAGCATGTCCATGGACACCCGGCCCACCAGCGGCACCCGCCGCCCCCCCACCAGTACCGGAGTGCCCGAGGCGGCGCTGCGGGGATAGCCGTCGCCGTAGCCGGCGGCCACCACGCCCACGGGCATGTCCTCGGGGCAGCGCCAGGTCCAGCCGTACCCCACCGCATCGCCGCGGCGGCACCGGCGCAGGCTGATGAGCCGGGATTTCAAGGTCATCACCGGCTGCAGGCCCTCTTCCGGACCGCTGCTGTCGGCGAAGGGCGAGACCCCATAGAGTATGATGCCCGGGCGCACCCAGTCGCGGTGGCTGGTGGGCCACTGGAGGATGGCCGCCGAGTTGGCGATGCTGCGCGGGCCCGGCAGGCCGGCGGTGGCCCGATCGAAACAGGCGAGCTGGCGGGGGGTGGCCTCCCCCTGGCGTTCGTCGGCGCAGGCCAGATGGGTCATGAGCTGAATGGCGGCCACGTTCCGGCAGCCGCGCAGACGCTCGTAGGCGGTGCGCGCCTGCGGCGCCGGAAACCCCAGGCGGTGCATGCCGCTGTCCACCTTGAGCACCACTTCCAGGGGGTGCGGCAGGCGCGCCGCTTCCAGGGCCGCCAGCTGCCAGGGATGATGGATCACGGGCACCAGGCCGGCGCCGGCGATCTGGCTCAGTTCCGCGGCCTCGAAGAAGCCGCCCAGCAGGACGATGGGGGCGCGCACGCCGCCTTCGCGCAGGGCCAAGGCCTCTTCGATGGAGGCTACGCCGTAGGCATCGGCACCGGTACCGGTATTGGCCAGGGCGCGGGCCACCCGCAACAAGCCGTGGCCATAGCCATGGGCCTTGATCACGGCCAGGATCCTGGAACGGGGGGCCAGGCGGCGAACGGTGAGGAGATTGGCGTGCAGGGCCGGGAGATGGATGTGCGCCTCGATGGCGCGGCTCATCCCCGGCCCCTCATGCCCGAGCGCTCATGCGTAACCATCGGGGGCGTAGGCGTCGGCGATGTAGTTGTCGAAGCGGGTGTAGCTGCCGTGGAAGGTGAGCGGCACCATGCCGATGGGACCGTTGCGCTGCTTGCCGATGATGATCTCGGCCATGCCCTTGTCGGGGCTCTCGGGATTGTAGACCTCGTCCCGGTAGATGAAGACGATGAGATCGGCGTCCTGCTCGATGGCGCCGGACTCGCGCAGGTCCGACATCACCGGCCGCTTGTCGCTGCGCTGCTCCAGGCTGCGGTTGAGCTGGGACAGGGCCAGCACGGGGAGCTTGAGTTCCTTGGCCAGGGCCTTGAGGCTGCGGGAGATCTCCGAGATCTCGCTGGTCCGGTTCTCCTTGTGCCCCGGCACCTGCATCAATTGCAGATAGTCCACCACGATGAGGCCCACCTCGTGTTCCCGTTTCAGGCGCCGGGCGCGGGCGCGCAACTCGGCGGGGGTCAGGGCCGGCGTGTCGTCGATGAACAGAGGGGCGTTGCTGAGGATGTTCATGGTGGAGGTGAGGCGCGGCCAGTCGCCGTCGTCCAACTTGCCGGTGCGGATCTTCTGCTGGTCGATGCGTCCCAGCGAGGAGAGCATGCGCATCACCAGTTGCTCGGCCGGCATCTCCATGCTGAAGATGGCCACCGGCACGCCGCTGTTGATGGCGGCATCCTCGGCGATGTTCATGGCGAAGCTGGTCTTGCCCATGGAGGGGCGACCGGCGACGATGATGAGATCGGAAGGCTGCAGGCCGCTGGTCTTGCGGTCGAAATCGGTGAAGCCCGTGGGCACGCCGGTGATGGCATCGCCCTTCTGATAGAGGGTGTCGATGCGGTCCGCCACCGCCGTGAGCAGGTCCTTCACCGCCACGAAGTTGCGCTGACCGCGGGCCCCCTGCTCGGCGATCTCGAAGATGGCCTGCTCCGCCTCGTCTAGGATCTCGCGGCAGTCCCGGCCCTCGGGGCTGAAAGCCAGCTCGCCGATGCGGTTGCTGACATGGATGAGCTGGCGCAGCACCGAACGCTCGCGCACGATGCGGGCGTAGGCCTTGATGTTGGCGGCCCCCGGAACGTTGTTGGCCAGCATGCTGAGATAGGCCAGCCCGCCGGCCTGTTCCAGTTGCTTGTGGCGCTCCAGCCACTCCGACACCGTCACCACGTCCATGGGCTGGCCCTCCTGGGCGAGGCGGCCCAGGGCGCGGAAGATGAGGCGGTGGTCGCGGCGGTAGAAGTCCTCTTCCGCCACCAGATCGGCGATGCTGTCCCAGGCGGCGCCGTCCAGCAACAGCCCGCCCAGGATGGCCTGTTCCGCCTCCACGGAATGGGGCGGGACCTTGAACTTCTCCGCGCTGCGCGCCAGCCCGGCGGTGAGTTCCGTGATCTCGGACATGTCCGGTCTCAGGATCCGGTCTCAGGCCCCGCGCAGTCCCCGCTCGCCCCCGATTCCGCCGGCGGACAGGGGCATGCCTATTCCTCGGGAACCACGTTCACCCGGATGGTAGCATTCACTTCCGGGTGGAGATGGAGTTCGATCTCGTATTCACCCACCTGGCGCAGGGGCCCCTGGGGCAGGCGCACTTCCTGCCGGGTGATGGCCACGCCGGCGGCGGTGACCGCCTCGGCGACGTCGCCGGTACCCACGGAACCGAACAGGCGGCCCTCCTCGCCCGCCTTGTGGGCGATGGTGACGGTCAGCTCGCTGAGTGCCTCGCGCCGGGCCTGGGCGGCGGCCAGAGCCTCGGCGGCGGCCTTCTCCAGTTCGGCGCGGCGCTCCTCGAAAAGCTTGCGGTTCTCCTCCGTGGCCGGCACCGCCTTGCCCGTGGGGATGAGATAGTTGCGCCCGTACCCGGGCCTGACCTTCACCACATCCCCCAGATCACCCAGGTTTTCCACTTTGTTCAACAGGATGACTTCCATTCTTCACTCACCTCGTCAATAGTGTATCGGGGACCCGTGTTCAGGAAGCCCTCCGGAAACGGGCCCGGAAATCCACCCAACTGTCGGCGAAACCCGCCGCCGAGAGCAGGATCATGGTCTGCGGCAGCAGAAACAGGAGCATCAGATACAACACCACCAGCCAGGCGATGTGGGCATTGGCTGCGGCCACCAGACCATGTACCAGCGCTAGACCATGGAGGGAGTATACCGCAACCATCAGGATAAGGAGATTGCGGGCAAAGTTCGCCAGCTCCCCCTCGCTGAAGGTCACCAGCAACATGACCCCCAAGGCCGCCAGGGCGGCCTCGCGACCCAGGCGCAGCTCGTGGAATTCCTTGCGGAATCCGCCCGGGTTGAAGGCAATGGCCTGCAGCCAGCGGCCGATGAACAGATTGATCATGGTACTGTAGACCAGCACCGCCCCCATGAGGCCGCTCATCACCAGGGCTACCGACTCCACGATCTCGGCCTTGTCCGCCTCCGTGAGGGGTACCGGACCTTGCACTAGCATGGAACCCAGCATGGCCTCCAGGAAACGGCGCCACCAAGCCACCGGATCCTCCACTGCCAGTTGCAGGCCGGCCATAGCCAGAAACGCTAGGATGGCGGTCACCGCCAATGCCCGTCCCTGGTCGCGGCTGCGGCGCAAGACCTGAGCAGCGATGATCACCGGCACTCCCGCCGCCAGGATGGTGGACATGGCGAAGGCAGTCACTAGGGCCGGAGAGAGATCGGAAACCAGACCTAGGCCGGTCAGAACCACGCTGGTGACCACCAACACCAGCAGGCCCTCCACGTAACCCTTGTAGAGGGTCACCAGGGCGATGGTGCTGCCACTGATGTGACTGAGCAGAGGCAGTAGCAAGGCCAGCGCCGCAGCCGACGTAGAGACCAGGATGGCCTGGGGCCGGCCGCGCAAGATGAAGCTGGCGAAGGCGCGCAAGGTCTTGCCCTTTCTCTCGTCCCAGTGCCTCTAGTTCTGTCCCGGTGCCTCTGTTCCGGCTCTCGTAGCAGCTCTCATTAGCGCTCTCGATACGGAAGCTCAGTGCGTGGCTGTGTGATCGGCGAGCCCTGCCCTCAGCCCTTGTGAGCGTCACAATATGGCAACAGAGCCAGGTAACGCGCCCGCTTGATGGCCCGCGCCAGTTGCCGCTGGTAACGGGCACTGGTACCGGTGATGCGGCTGGGCACGATCTTACCGGTCTCCATGATGTAATTCTTCAGGATAGTGATGTCCTTGTAATCGATCTCCTTCACCCCTTCGGCGGTGAAGCGACAGAACTTCCTGCGGCGCATGTAACGAGCCATGATTTTGTCCTCTTTCTCGCTGAATCACTGCTTAAGTCCAATACCCCTCCCCCCCGCCGCCGGCAGCGGCGGCCGCACGGCCCAAACATACAGACTCCGGTTATAGCGCGACCCGCAATGCAGTGCAAGCATACCGGTGAAACACCGTGGGGATGGGTCTTGTCAGGGTTCAAATTCTCGGGCTCAGGCGCCTTCGGCTTCGGCAGCAGGCGCCTGCTTGGCTTCCTGGGCAGTCTCGTCCGCGCTCTCTTCGCCGGCCTTCTCGCTGCGGGCCGCGTTTCTAGAGTCCGATTTGGACGCCGATCGAGGCTCCGCCTTGGACTCGGTCCTGGCACCTTGGTCGGACTCCGATCTGAAAGCACTGCCCCGCCCGCTGCGACTCTCTTCCTTCTCCTTGGCCTTGGCCATGGGCGAAGGTTCGGTGATGGCCTCGTCACGGCGGATCACCAAGTGGCGAATCACGGCATCGTTGAAGCGGAAGGCACTGACCAGCTCGTCAAGACCCTCCTGATCGACCTCGATGTTCATCAGGACGTAATGGGCCTTGTGGACCTTGTGGATGGGATAGGCCAGCTGGCGTCGCCCCCAGTCCTCCAGGCGGTGAATGGCCCCGCCGCGAGACTCGATGGTACTGCGGTACCGCTCGATCATGGCGGGCACCTGCTCGCTCTGGTCGGGATGGACCAGAAACACGATTTCGTAGTGTCTCATGTATGGCTCCTCGTGGGTTCGGCCTCCCGTCGCTGCGGTGAGGCAAGGAGTCGGGCCGGATTTTCGAAGGGTGCAATTGTACGGGATGGCCACAGGAAATGCAAAAAACCTCCGGTGGCGATGATGATCGCTGCTCGCTTCTTCTTCGGATTAGAGCGGGAGATGAATCCGGTTCACTCCTGTTGCGGGGGCTCCACCAGCAGGGCGCCAGTGGTGATCACCAGTGCCCGGGTCACCAGGATCGCCCGGCCCTGGCTGCGGTGGTCGCCGCGGGCCTCTTCCTCGCCGCGCAGCAAGCGCCTGCCGGCCAGGATCTGGTGATAATAGAGTATGTACAGAGCGATAACCAGGAACAGATGCATCCAGATGAGAAAGGTGAAGATCTCCTCTTCCTCGATGAGGCGCCGGATCCAATCGTGGGTCATGAAGAGATAGATGGGGAAGAACAGGTCCACCACCATGATGCTCGCCATCACCGGTACGTGAAAGCGACGCAGGCGGGAATAATAGAAAGCGGCGATCATCAATACATAGGTCGCCGCCGCGAACAAGACGGTCCCTGCCAAAAACATATACTCACCTCATCTCGACTTCACGGAATTTCAACACCGCACCCCGCTGGTGGGCCAGCAGATAGAGTTCGCCCGCTTCGTCCTCGCCAAACGAACTGATCCTATAAGGAGTGGCCAGCAGCGTGCCCTGCCGGACGACCCGCTGGCCATTATAACGCAATCCCCACACGGTGCCCGCAACATAGTCGCCATATACATAGATGCCACACAGGACCGGGATCTCGGAACCCCGGTAGACATAGCCACCGGTGACCGCGAAGCCTCGTGGATGGGCATAGGTGAAGATGGGCAGTTCCACACCCGGCGGCGGACAAGGGCTCACGCCACGCATGCAGAGTTCTCCTTCCATCAGATCCCAGCCGTAATTGCCCCCGCGCACGACGATGTTGATCTCCTCCATCCGGTCCTGTCCCACGTCGGCCAGATAGAGCAGGCCCGTGTCGCGGTCGAAGGAGAAACGCCAGGGATTGCGCAGTCCATAGGCCCAGATCTCGGGCCGGGCGCGGGGCACGTTCTGGAACACGTCCCGGTAGGGGTTGTCGGCAGGCACCCGGTAGGGCGGGCCCTCCTCCGAAACGTTCACGTCGATGCGCAACAAGGCCCCCAGCCAGGAGGCAAGATTCTGCCCGTGCTTCAATGGGTCGTTGGCCGCGCCGCCGTCCCCCAGGCCGATGTACAACATGCCGTCCGGGCCAAAGGCCAAATGGCCGCCGTTGTGGTTGCCGAAAGGCTGGCGCACGCGCAGCACTTCGCGCTCGCTGCCGGGGGCCGCCGCCGTGGGGCTCGGAGCATGGAAGCGACTCACCACGGTCCACAAGGTACCACCCCGGCGGGTGGTGTAATTGACGAAGAAAAACCCGTTGTCGGAGAAGCGCGGGTGGAAGGCGAGACCCAGCAGGCCCTTCTCGCCGCCGCTGCGCACCCGGTCGCGGATGTCCAGAAAGAGTCGGCGCGGGCGGCCGTCCTCCAGCACCCATATCCGCCCGCCTTGTTCCACCACGTACAGGCGACCGCTGCCGTCTCCGGCATGGGTGAGCAGCAGCGGCTTGCGGAATCCCGAGGCCACCTCTTCCAGGACCAGCTTCGGCCAGGGCGCGGTCTCCGGCGGCTCCCGGCAGGAACCGGCGGCGTGGACGACTCCGGACAGGACGAGCGCGAGCAGCAGGGCGGCATGCGTATATGATTTTACAGGCCGGCGCCACGAAAAGCCGGGCACAGGACCCGTCTTGCACCGAACCCAAATCGGATTCCCCCAAATTGGATTCCATAAAATCCCGCGAGGAGGGCCGTTTCCGTCACGCACGGGGATGCCCATCGGCAAGATCTATCTACACGTCCCGCCGCCCGCTGATGGCATGGGCAAGGGTCCCGGCATCCAGGTATTCCAGCTCGCCCCCGTAGGGCACCCCGCAGGCGATGCGACTGGCCCGGATGCCGCGGCTGCGCGCCAGTTCGGCGATGTAATGGGCGGTGGCCTCCCCTTCCACCGTGGGATTGGTGGCCAGGATTACTTCGCTGACTTCCCCCTCCGCCAACCGGGCGGCGAGCCGGTCCAGGCCGATGTCCTCGGGACCGATGCCGTCCAGCGGCGAGAGATGGCCCATGAGGACGAAATACAATCCCCGATAGCTGCCGGCCTGTTCCACCGCCGCCACGTCGCTGGGACTTTCCACGATGCACAGTTGCGAGCGGTCCCGGCGGGTATCGGCACACAAGCGGCACAATTCCACCTCGCTCAGGGTCCGACAACTGCGGCAATGCCCCACCCGCTCAGCGGCCGCCACCAGGGCGTGGGCCAGGCGCCGCGCCCCTTCCCGGTCCCGCTCCAGGAGGTGGTAACTCATGCGCTGGGCGCTCTTGGGCCCCACGCCGGGCAGGCAGCGGAAGGCCTCGATGAGCTGATCAATGAGGGGGCTCTGGGACACGGCTTGCACCCGCAGTCCGTTCTCAGAACGGCAGCTTGAATCCGGGCGGCAGCGGCAGGCCGGAGGTCATGCTGGACATCTTCTCCTTGGTCTCGTTCTCCACCTTGCGCACGGCGTCGTTCACGGCCGCCGCCACCAGATCCTCGAGCATCTCCTTGTCGTCCTGCAGCAGGCTGTCGTCGATCTCCACCCGGCGCACGTCGTGGCGGCCGGTCATCACCACCGTCACCAGGCCACCACCGGCCTGGCCGGTCACTTCCATGTTGGCGATCTCCTCCTGGATCCTCTGCATGTCCTCCTGCATCTTCTGGGCCTGCTTCATCAGATTGCCCAATCCACCTTTCATGGATACGTCCTCCTCTCTTGGTCGCTTCTCGGTACCGGATCAGGGGGATGCCCGCGCGGGCGCTAACCGCCGTCCACGGGTTGAATGGTCTCCGGCAGAATGCGGGCATCGAAGGTCTCTTGCAGGATCCGCACCTCCTGATCGTTTTCCAGGGCCGCCAGCGCCGCTTCGCGGCGGGCCTGCTGGCAGCGGCGCTCGCGGGCGGCGGGCGTCTCCTCGGGCGGTGACGCCACCTGGATCTCCAGCCCCACCGTACGGCCCAGGTGTTGTTCCAGGGCCCGGGCGAGCTGGGTCTTGAGCCGGTCGGTCAGCAGATGGGCGTGTTCGGCATCCAGCACCAGTTGCAGGCGCTCGCCCGTCTGCCCCACCAGCACGCAATGTGCGGCCAGCTCCCGGGCCAGCCCCGCCAGCGGCAGGCTCACCACCAGCTGCGCCCAATCCAACGCCTCCTGTTCCTGCCCTGCCCGTGCAGCGGGGGCGGGAGCCGCCGGCGACGCGGTCCGGGACGCCGCCTCCGAAGGCGCCTGCGGGATGCGGGCCTGCGGCGGGCTCTCCTCCACCACCGAGCCGGTTTCGCCGGCCGCCTGCGGGCGGAAGGCCAGCATGCGCAGCAGGATCATTTCGAAACCGCCCCGTGCATCCGGTGCGTGGGGCAAGTCGCGGCGCCCCATGAGCGCGATCTGATAGTAGAGTTGCACGGTCTCCGGATCCAGGCGATTCGCCGCTGCCAGCAGGCGTTCGCGCGCCGCATCCGCCTCGTCCAGGGCTTCCGGCACCAGCTGGGCCGTGGCGATGCACTGCAAGGTGGAAATCAGCGCACCGAGCAGTTCGCTGAAATCGTAGCCGTGTTCGGCGGCCCGCGCGGCCACCGCCAGCAGGGCCGCACCATCGCCCGCGGCCAGGGCCTCCACCACGTCCAGCACGAAATCCTGGTCCACGGTACCGAGCATGGCCCGCACGTCCGCCTCCTTCAGGGTCCCGCCCCCGTAGGCGATAGCCTGATCCAGCAGGCTCAAGGCGTCACGCATGCTGCCGTCGGCGGCGCGGGCCACCAGGCCCACGGCGGCGCCTTCCACGGGCACCGATTCGGCCTCCAAGATTCGTTCCAGATGACCGGCGATCTGGGCCAGAGAGAGGCGCTTGAGATTGAACTGCAGGCAGCGCGACAGAATGGTCACCGGCAGGCGCTGGGGGTCGGTGGTTGCGAGCAGGAACTTGATGTGCGCAGGAGGCTCCTCCAGGGTCTTCAACAGGGCATTGAAGCTGTGCTTGGAGAGCATGTGCACCTCGTCGATGAGGTACACCTTGTAGCGCCCTCGGGTGGGGGCGTACTGCACGTTCTCCAGCAGCTCGCGGGTATCCTCCACCTTGGTCCGTGAGGCGGCGTCCACTTCGATGAGATCCACGAAGCGACCTTCGTCGATCTCCTGGCAGGTGACACAGGCGCCGCAGGGCCGGGAACTCACTCCCTGCTCGCAGTTGAGCGACTTGGCCAGGATGCGGGCGACGGTGGTCTTGCCCACCCCCCGGGTTCCCGTGAACAGAAAGGCATGATGCAGCCGGTCGTGATCCAGGGCGTTGATCAGGGCCCGCAGGACGTGCTCCTGCCCCACCATTTCAGTGAAATCACGGGGACGCCACTTGCGTGCCAGTACCTGATAGCTCATGAATGCCTGATCTCGAAACCGTGCAAGGTCGGGGGAAGGTCATTATGGCAAAAACCGCTGCCGCCGTCAGAAGAAAAAACAGAAACAAAATGGAGGCGGCCTGCACCCGCCACACCCCGGCACACGGCTTCCCTGCTACCGCTGCTCCCTTCCGGGCCTGACGGGGTTCACAGTTGGCCGTTGCGAGGGGACCGGCACAGGCCACCATACGCATCCCGCATAGGGATTTGGTCCCGAATGGGCCCGGAGCCCGCAAGGCCGCTGGCTCCCGGTGAAAAGCATCTTAACACAACCCCGGGCCCGTTGCGCTCGATCCGCCTCCAGTTTGAAGAGCGGCCAGAGATTACAGCATGGCAGGGAACCTTTCTGGCATGGATTTCGTCCTCGGAAAAACGCTATGACGAGGAACGAACCACTTGCAACCTGAAAGAGGTGAAAAAACATGTCATTAAGAGCGCTTTCTCACCTTAGATATAAGATAGTTGTCGCTTTTCTGTCTAGCGCCGTCCTGCTCCTGTTAGGATGCGATGGCGGCAGCGACCGTGATACCGCGAGCGATGGTGCCGATGCCACTGCTACGGGCAGTGTGGCCATTCTGCTCACCGATGCCCCCACCGACGCCTTCGATCGGGTGGACGTCACGCTCACCCGTATCGAATTGCTGGGTGACGACAGCGGGAATGCGGTGCTCTTCGAAGGAGAGCGTACCCTGGATCTGCTGGCCCTGCGCGACAACGCCGATCTCTTCAGTCTGGCCGACGTACCCGCCGGTGAATACGAGAAGATCCGCCTCACGGTCACACAAGTGGCGCTGGTCAGACTGGACGATCAGGGCAATGTGATCGAGACCATCACCCCGCGCCTGCCCGGCAACGGCCGCATCGATCTCGACCCGCGTGAATCCTTCCATGTCCAAGAGGGTCAGACCCTGATGCTGGAAATCGACATCGATGCCGCACGTTCCATCCAGGTGGCGCAAGCGGGCAATGAAGAATACCTCTTTCGCCCAGTGGTCTTCGTCAGAGTGCTCGGAGGATCCACCTCCGAAATCCCAGCCGGCGAAGTTGTCACAGGCAAATTGATTCGCATCCGCGGCGAAGTAGCCAAGATCGACCGGGAAGGACAGCGCTTCCTGCTCTGCCGCCTGCATCTCCACGAACTCGACAAGGTCGATCTCGACGAACTGGATGCGGAATCCGACCACCATCCAGACTGGGTTCTCTCCAACACCAACAGCGAACATGTCGAAAAGAGACGCGGCACCATGAATGCCGATGGCACTGACTCCGACTTCAACCTCCTGCGGCATCGTGACGAAGACGATCACGATGAGGGGGACGAAGACGGTGACGATTCCAGAGACGAGGACCGGAATGGGGACATCCACCATCCCGCACATCCCGACGAGCACCATCCCGTCTATCGGGCTTGCGTGACGGTGTACGCCGGTGAGGATACCGTACTTTTCTCGCCAGGCGGCTCCATCGGCTTCGACGACTTGTCCGTGGGCGATCGCGCAACGGTATTGGGCCGGCTCTCCATTCGAGTCCTACAGGAGATGGATCTCTCCACAGACGAGCTGCTCGATGAGTACTATCGCGAGTACTTCAAGATCAAGGCCCTGGCAATCCTGACTGGTTCCTTGGGTAATTACACCGGGGCGCGCGGCACCGCCACCACGGCCTATGATCCGGAGACGGGTGGTCTGGATCTGTTGGTGGCTGCCAGCACGGATCTCGAACCCGACACCGAAGTGCCGGTGCAACTCGGTGAAGAGAGCCGGCTGTTCGATCGCCGCGGCGAACCGGTGGCCCCGGAAACCATCGTACCGGGCACCCGGCTCCATCTCCTGGGTCGCACGGAGCAAACTGGAGATGGCGGCATGCTGTTACAAGCCTTCATCGGCTTCGTCCAATACGATTCGACCGTGACCGAACCATTGACAGGGATCATCGGCAGCTTCGAAACCGGCGTTTCCGGCTTCATCTTGGTCACTGCCAATGGAGATTACTGCGTGGACCTCGATGAGGACATGGGTGTCTACCTGATCACCAATACGGACGGCGGCTTCATAAGCGAGCAGATCACCCGTTTCGAGCTGCAAGAAGGCCAGGAGGTGGACGTCTACGGACATGAAAGCTCCGACGGCTGCCTGGAGGCAGAAACCATTCTCGCTCGGCCGCTGCCTGAAACGCCGCCCGTGGCAGGACCCGGCGCCTGATTTCTCGCCTCCTGGATGGCAGAAATCAAACATCAAAAGACCGTACCCCCAACCTGCCCTCTCCCCTCTTCTCTTCGGGGGAGAGGGCAGATTTTTCATAGCCTCTCCTCTCCCTCCGGGCGAAAATTCAAAAGCCCTCTCTCCATGAGTCAGAGTGAGAGTTCACCCAATCATTGCATAAATTTGCGCCGTGATGTGTTCATGCGGCACGCTGAAGGGTATTCAGGTAATGCAACAACTCGGATCTGACGGCGGGATTCACGCTCATGGTGAGGGTGAGCTGTCCCTGTGGACGTGTCAGGCGTCCGGCGCGCTGGATCAGTTTGCGTCGCAAGGTGCCGAGTTGTTCGAAGGCCCACAAGGGCGCGCGTTTTTCGGTGGTGTTTCGGGCAGGGGCGGTGCTGAGCATCTGCAATTCTCGGTTGAGGTTGTGCGCCATCACGGCCGCGAGCATGAAGGTCTGATTGCCGGCGCGGGTGCGGGTGGGGATGTAGTCCATCTGGGCCTGGGACTTGAGCTCGGCGAAGATGGCCTCCTGGGCGCCGCGCCCGTGGTGGAAGGCGAGGACCTTCCTGGGGCCGATGGTCTTGTTGGTGACAATGACCTGAAAGTCGTACCCATACTCGGGTGGGACGAAGAGATCCAGTTGGACCGGGCCCTTGTATTGCCGCCGGTTCCGGCTGCGGACCAGCACGAAGCGGAAACGCCGGCGCCAGCGGGCCGGTTTCCAGTCCGTTTCGAAGAAACTGCACTGCCCGTTCAGGCGGCGCCAGCGCTTACGGTTCTCGATCAATGCCTTGAGGGCGGAGAAGCGCTCGAACGGCACGCTAATGGTGAACTGCACCCTCTCGGCATCAAGGAGGGAAACGATTTCGTCGCTGAAGAAGGCGCTGTCCAGGCGGGCCTCGATGACGCAGGTCGGCAGTATCTCCCTGATTTTCCGTATACATTCTTGGATGAAGTCATGGGCGCCGTTGGCATCATGCACATTGCCGGGCCGGTGCCAGACATCGAGGACCTGCCCGGTCTGGGCGATGGTGCAGAAGAGGGGATAGTCGCTGCGCTGGCCTTTCTTCCTGGGATTGAAGCCGACTGCCGTGCCCTCGGCGAAGCGGCCAGTGGACAGCACCGAGCCGTCGAAGTCCAAGGTGACGCGGGCCAGGTCCAGCGCGGCGAGCTGCGCCAGGACACGCTGGCGGTTGAGATGGCGCAGGTTGCTGACAGACCGCTCATCCAGCCCCGCCAACGTCCGGCTGAGGGTGGCGACATCCGGCCGCCGCCTGAGCCCAAGCAGGCGCAGCACCATGGGATCGTCCCGGTAGAAGCGCATGTCCTGGAGCCGGCGATATCCCAACAGCAGGTGGACGATCAGCAGCAACACCACCACGCCCTGTCCGAAGATGGGGCTCACCTTCAGATGGCGGAAGCACTCGCTCAATTGTCGCTTCAGGTCGATGCGGGAGAACAGCGCCTGGTAGAGCACCAGTCCGGCAAACGAGGTCAGGCGCTGGTCTTCGAACTTGATCTGGGGAATGCGGTGGGTCTTGCGATGGACAGCGGCTCTGCTACACTTCATCAAACGGTCTCCGTTGGTTTGACTGGTTGTTTTCGCGACTCCAATCTTACCAACTTCGAGACCGTTTTTTTATGCCTGCACGCCATTTCATCGCCATGTTCTTGTGTCTTCTGGACTTCACTTTTGGTGAGATCCAGACACTGCTATGCAATATGCATTTCAGGCTGTATATAGGCTGTTTTCTTGATAAACAACGCAGGATTTATGCAACTGTCAGGGAAAATCAGGGCGTTTTCCTTCCTCGCCAGGCGCTGGATCTTCGGATACTCTTCCGCCTTCCATCTCTCCACCAACACCGGGTCCTGCTCATAGGCCCGGGACAGGGGACGTTGCGGCGTAAACCCCAGCGTACGCATCAGCCTTCCTAC
>WFNO01000083.1 GCA_015488555.1 Gammaproteobacteria bacterium | reverse complement strand
GGGTGGGCTACAACCCACGGTGTTACAGGCCTCCAGCCGGTAGGTGTAGAGTACGCCGTTGCTGAGTCCCCGATGCACATAAGGGTTGGTTACGTTCTCGATCACTTCTTCCTCGCCGTCCTCGGGAGTAAAATAGAGATTGTGGGGCACGTTGACCGCCGGCTCGTCCCAGCGGATTACAACTGAACTCGGCGGAGAACCCTCCGCACTCAAGCCGGTGGGTGTGGGCGGGGGTTTGCCCTCCAGGCGTTCCAGTTCATGAAGACAGCCGCCCGCGGCGAGCAACAGGGGAAAGAGAGATGCGAGAAGGAGAATGCGCCTGGAGGTCATCTGAAATTCGCCTGGAACTGCTTCCGCTGTTTCCGTTCGCGCCGGGCTTTCGGCTGCGCACGTTTTTGGGGGCTTTGAATCTGTAGATTCCTCGTCTGTGTGAAGGTTCCACCTTCAACCTTGCGACGCGAAAATCTCGTTCTGGCTCGCTACAGAGGGTCTGCTTGATAACAATATGATAATGTTAGCAAATTCTTGAATGGGGCGCCACCCAAGCGGCCAACCCTCCATTGGGGGGATGGCTTGCGCATCGGCACAGGGAGTGATAGGTAAGGGAAGTTCTTCGTACAAGCAAGAGCAATCGATGGAGGTGGCAAGGCCTCCCATGGAGGTATCCATGTCATACGACCTTAAGTGGCTGGCAGTAGCACTGTTGAGTAGTACGGTGTTGCTTGCATGTGGAAGCGACACCGGTGACGGCGAGAATCAGTGGCTCTTCGGCCGCTGGGAACTGGCCTACAATCCGGCCAACGACGATGAAGACGTCCTTTGGTTTCGCGAGGACGGCAGTGTGGTGATCGAGACTGTGAATGGCCGTGAAATTCCTGGTCGTTACTGGGTGCGCGGCCAGCGTCTGGACTTACAGCTCATGTTGTCTAACCGGCCGTTGGAAGTAAGTTTCACCATCAGTCCAGATCACGAACGCCTCATCTACGAACAGACCGGTGCCTATTACGAGCATGCCTCTCCTTGAAAAACCTCTGGTCTATACCGCCGTGGGGGAGATTTTGACAACCGCTTTCAGGTATTACGGCGACACTGTAACAGCAACTGCGCGATTTCTCTGTTTGGTAATTCCCAAACAAATCGGACCAGATTTTGTAGCCTGGTCTGTGTATGAGACGGTGTACGGAATGCGGTTATACTCGCGCGTGGAAGCTTGAGGACGGACGTTTCAAATACCGTCGCTGTGGCAGGCGCTATACTTGGACGACGGTATGGGAGGCAAGCCGCCTGCCGGCGAGTACGAAACGCAAATTGGTGGAGTATTTTGCTCTTGGGGTGCCCAGCTATCGGATCCGCTTTCGGAATTTGGCAGCGCAATGGTCAGGTTCGGGTATTCCCGGTTCAGGGGCACAGCGGTGCTGAGATCATCAGTCTGGTCTGTGCACACACGCGGCCTGGGAGTTTGTACTATACAGATGACTGGCAAGCCTACGCATCGCTGGCCGTGCGCGGAGAACACATCGTCGTGCGCAAGGACAGGGGACGCCCGAAAGGGCGGGACCATATCAACGGCATTGAGGGGTTTTGGAGTTATGCGAAACATTGGCTTTATCCGTACCGTGGTGTGCCCCGTAAATTTTTCCACCTTTACCTGGGTGAAGTTTCGTTTCGCTTCAATCACCGAGACGAAGACCTTTTTCCCCTTGTCTTACAGCTTATGAAGCGAGTTTCTATTACTGAAATCAAACCAATTTTGGTCCGAAATAGTTAGGAATTACCTTGAAAAATGGCTATCAGACAAAGGATTAAAATAATGGGCTAACAAATCGCTGCACCTGTCGCTATTCCGCTGCGCTCCATAGCGGCAGGTGAGCTTGGTCGTTAGGCCAGTGCAAATTTTTTCGTCTTTCCTCTGGCTGCTTAACTAAAACGTTAGCCAAAAGGGACAGCACATGAAGAATACCCTGAAACAACTCATTAAGAAGACACCAATATACCCGGTTCTGAGAACCATAAGACAGAAACGGGAACTTAAAGAATGGGAAAGAAATGGAAGGCCCGTTCCGCCGCCGCATATCGTCAAACAGCGAACAATCAGGGAATTCGCAGAGAAATTTGGACTGAGTGTCCTAGTTGAAACAGGCACTTACTATGGCGACATGGTTGAGGCGATGAAGGGCTATTTCAGTCGGATATATTCGATTGAGCTAAGCAATGATCTGTATGAGAAAGCAAAGCAAAGATTTGCTGGTGACGACAGGATAGAGATTATTCATGGCGACAGCGGAATTGAACTTGGGAAATTGATTCCTCGCTTGGATCAAGCAGCTTTGTTTTGGCTGGACGGACACTACTCGGCAGGAGTAACCGCCAGGGGTGAGAAGGATACGCCGATTTATGAAGAGCTGACACACATATTTAGCAGTCCTGAAGAAGGACACGTCATTATTATTGATGATGCGAGGTGTTTTGGAACAGACCCCGCTTATCCGGGTATTGATGAGCTAATCGGGTTTATTAAAGCAAAGAAGCCTAATGCAAAAATAGAAGTAAAGGATGATAGCATAAGAGTTCTTCCGTGCACTCAAATTGGCTAACAATAGGGAGCAGTTGACCGCTATTCCGCTGCGCTCGTTCCTCGCTCCGCTCCATAGCGGCAACTGACCCTTGGTTATACCTGATGAGATTCGATACACAAGTCACAGGCAACATGGGGCTTTACTATACATGCTATCGCCTGTCTAGGATGGATTGGATGCGTGTTCCACTGAAGTTTGCCACCCATTCCACGTGAAGGCTGCCACTTGTCTTCGCTGCGCGACGCGGATTTTGTGTATTGTGGCTCGGGTTAGGTAGTGGGCGTCAACTTGCTTGGCGTTTGCGCATGGACTCTCCCTTGAGATTGATCTTGTAGGCATTGTGCACCAGGAGAGCGAGGATGGTGACGGCGAGGGTGGGGTCGCCGGCGTTTCGCCCCATGTCCGAAACGATGAATGAATTGTTGAACAGATTTCCGAAGGCACGGCCGGCGCTGCCGCCCGCCATCGAGGCGATCTATGCAGCGCATTACAAGCGCAACCGCGAAGGGGCCACCCCGGCATCCTCTCTGTCGAGAAAAATGGAGAGCTGGCTGCACCGGCAAGTGGCCGCCGATCTTGGATCGGGTCTCGAATCGGGGGCGGGGCAGGGTCGCACGAAGACGTTGGAGATCGGTGCCGGAACGCTGAACCAGCTTCTCTACGAGCCGGATGCAGGGACATACGACATCGTGGAGCCGTTCACGGAACTCTATGAAGGCTCTCCCCTGTTGGCGCGGGTGCGAAACGTCTGGGCGGATATCCGCGAAGTGCCCGAACAGGAGCGGTACCACCGCATCACGTCCGTGGCAACCTTCGAGCATTTGTGCAACTTGCCCGAGGTGATCGCCAGGGCGGGCTTGTTGCTGGAGGAGGACGGGGTGTTGCGGGTGTCCATTCCCAGCGAAGGGACGTGGTTGTGGACGCTGGGGGGGAAGCTCACCACGGGAATGGAGTTCAGGCTGAAATATGGTCTCGATTACGGTTTGTTGATGCGGCACGAGCACGTCAACGATGCATGGGAGATCGAGGCGTTGTTGCGCCATTTCTTCGGTCGGGTGCGCAGCAAGGTGTTCGGCCTGAGCAGGCGTTTCTCCCTGTATCAATTCCATGCCTGCACCCTGCCGCACAGGCAGCGGTGCGATGAATATCTGGCGCGCTTGAAGACAGGAGCCAGCGGCGACCGAGACCTGATGCGGGCGGGTTCGTGGATACCGCGCACCCGGTCGCCTCGTCGTATGCGCAGGGGCAGGTTGGGCTGGGGGCAATTCGCGATCACGCGTCGTTGCGGTTGCCGTTTTCTCCATGGCCGTTCTCCCGGTGTCTTTCCAGGGCGCGCTCCAGGTCGGCCAGGGCCTGTTTGGCCTTTTGCAGTTCGGCGTCCAGGTCGGCGGTACCGGCAGCGGCCACTTGTTCTTGGTGGATCTGGGTGCGCGCCTCTTCCATGCTGTTGAGAATGATACCGATGAGCATGTTGAAGATGATGAAAGTGGCCAGCAGCACGAAGCTCACGAAGAACAACCAGGCCCAGGGGTAGGCCTCCATGGCGGTATACATGAGGTCGGTCCAGTCTTCCAGGGTGAGAGTGCGAAAGAGACTGAGCAGGGAGACGTGTAGAGTGCCCCAGTGTTCCGGGTCGTGGCGGCCGAAGAGGGTGGTGCCGGCCACGGCATAGATGTAGAACAGCAGGCTGGCCATGAGAGCCATCTGGCCGATGCGCGGGATGCTGTGCACCAGAGCGGCCACCATCATCTGCAGGCTGGGCAGCGTGCTCAGCAGGCGCAGCACCCGCAGCAGGCGGATGAGGCGCAACAGGGTGCTTTGTTCGGAGAGGCCGGGCAGGTAGGCGGCGCCGACGATGACGAAGTCGAACACGTTCCAGCCGTCGCTGAAAAAACGCCACGGCCGCCTGCCATAGGCCAGCAGGCGCAGGCCGATCTCCACGGTGAAGATGGCCAGGCAGAGCCGGTTCAGGCCTTCCAGCAGGCCGCCCCAACGGGTGGTGACGGCCGGATAGGTCTCCAGACCGACGACGGCTCCGTTGAGAACGATGACGGCGATGATGAAGCGCTGGAAGACCGCGTGTTCAGTGATTCGTTTGGCGAACTGGACCATGACTCCTGTCGTACGTGTTCCAGGACGGCAAAGGATACGGTTCCCGGCGCGGAAAGTCCATGGAACGGGTGCGACTCATTGGGGCTCGGCGCGCTCCACGAACAAGATCTCGTCGAAGTCACGATTCAGCGCCCGGCTGTGGAAGTTGCGCATGGCCACGCCGCGGCTGTAGCGGATGTGCTGGCCGGGAGTGAAGTCACCGCGCGGGGCGGCGAGCCAGCTACGCCGGCCCCCGGCTTCCACCTCCAGGTAGCTGTAGCTTCGGGTGTGGATGACGGTGGTGATGGTCCCGGCATTGGGCAGGGGGCGCCGGCGCTGTGCGCGGGCGGCTTTGCGGGCTTCGTGGGCGGCGGCCTCTTGCGCGGTGGCCAGGAAACCGAGATCGCCGTCGGCATCGAAGCTGGCGTATTCCACGCTGCGGTAATAGCCGTCGCGATTGGTACCGCCGATGACGTAGAGACGATTGCGATGGACCACGACACCGAAGTTGGCCCGCGGTGAGGACAAGGGTGTGGTGCGCTGCCAGGCGGATAGGGTGCCGTCCGGACCGATGCGGGCCTTTTCCACCACCTCGGTGTACACCGCTCCGTCCAGGCCGCCCAGGGCGTAGAGGTGCTCGCCATGCGCAGCGGCGGCCAGGGCATAGCGCCCCTGCTGCAGGGCGGCGGTGCGCCACCAGGGACCCAATGGGGCGCCGGCGCGCGCCACGGCGTATTCCACTGCTCGCAGTCCGGTCCCTTCGGTCTCGCGGTGCCCGCCGATGACGTACACGGCATCACCATGGCGGTGTACCGCGTTCACATAACGGGGCATGGTGAGGCGCGCGTCCACCAGAGTCCAGGGGCCCAGCATCCCGTCCGGCAGGAAAGGTGCGCGCTCCACGCTGTCCAGCAAGGTACCGCCGAAGCCCCCCAGGGCGTACAGGTGATCGCCCACCACCGCCAGCTTGGCGCAGCGGCGGGGCAGCTCGAGCCGTACGGGCAGGGTCTCCCAGCTCCCCAAGCCGCCGCCGGGCAGCAGGCGCGCGCGTTCCACGCTGCGCAGCAGATGTTTGCCACCGGGTCCGTTGGCGCCGCCCACCACGTAGAGATGATCATCGTGGACCACGGCGCCGAAGAAGCCCCGCGCCTCGTTCATGGGCGATGCCTCACGCCAGGGTTCCAGACTGCCGTCTTCCCGGAAGCGGGTGTATTCCACGCTGCGCAGGAAGTCGCGGCCGTCCACACCGCCCAGGACGTAGAGATGATCGCCGGCCACCACCACCGCCGCACCGGCGCGCGGGGTGAGCATGGCTTCGGCCTGGCGCCAGCCCGCCACCCAGACCTCGTCCGCCGCCGCGGCCATCTGAGCACAACTCCACAGCAGCAGCCCTGAAAACAGCCCCCTCGAAAACGATCGTTGGCGTGAATTCATGCCGCGGCTCCCGCGTGCAAGGCTTTCTGCAGGTCTGCCAGCGTGGCCAGCGGCGGGCCACAATGGGTGCCCTCGCAGAGATAGGCCACGGGACCGCCGTCGCGGGGCCGGCAGACCGCCAATGCCGGCGGCAAGGCCGTGGCCGTGTCGGGGATGGCCAGGCACAAGCGGCGTGGCGCGAAGGGGACCAGACAGGCCCGTTGCCAGGGACGCAAGGTCTCGGGATCGCCCCGCAGGACGATCCGCTGCGGGGGCTCGCGCCACTCCTCCAGTACGCCCAGCAGGGTGTTGTGGGCATGGGGCAGTTCGACCAGTGAAGACCAGGCGTTGCGCAGCGCGGCTTCGGCGGCCTGCAGATAACGGGGCTCGTCCAGCAGTTGGCCGAGGCGCAGCAGGGCCCGGGCCGCCACCCCGTTGCCGGAAGGCAAGGCCTCGTCGCCATAGGGCTTGGGGCGGTGGGGCAGGCGTTCGTGATCGTGGGCGGTGAAATAGAAACCACCATCGGCGTCCGCGAAATGTTTCAGCAGGGCCTCGGCCAGATCCCGTGCCCAGGCGAGATGGGCTTCGTGCCAATGCACTTGCAGGAGTTCCAGCAAGGCGTCGAGCAAGAAGGCGTGGTCGTCCAGATAGCCGGCCGGCCCGATTCGGCCGGCCGTCCAGCAGGCGCGCAAGCGGCCTTCCCGCCACAAGTGGGTGTGGATGAAGTCGGCGGCACGCGTGGCGGCCTCCAGCCAGCGGGCGGGCGTTTGCTCGCTGGCCGGCTGCCCGGTTCCCAGATGGCCCAGATGGCCCAGATGGCGCGCGGCCAGGGCCAGGCCGCGAATGGCGAGGGCGTTCCAGGCGGTGAGGATCTTCTCGTCCCTGGCGGGGGCAGGCCGGGTGCGGCGGATCCGCAGCAGCTCGAGGCGGGCGCTGGCCAGCAGCTCGAGTTCGGTGCCGGTGGGTTCGGGTGCCTCCCGGCGGCGGCGCAGGTGCCAGCGGCCCTCGAAATTGGGTGCTTCAGCGAGATTGTAATGGCGGGCGAAGGCCTCGTATTCGGCGGCGCCCAAGGAGGCCCGGACCGCATCGCGGTCCCAGAGATAGTACGCCCCTTCCCCGCCCGCGCTGTCGGCATCCAGGGCGCTGTAGAAGCCCCCCTGGGGGGCCTGCATCTCTGCCAGCATCCAGGCTGCGGTCTCCTCGGCCACCTGGGCGAAACGTTCCTCGCCGGTGGCGGCGAAGGCCTGGGCGTAGAGGGCCAGGAGCTGGCCGTTGTCATAGAGCATCTTTTCGAAATGGGGAATTTCCCAGCGCTCGTCCACGCAATAGCGATAGAAACCACCGCCCAGATGATCGTAAAGGCCGCCGTACGCCATGCCCCTCAGGGTGTGGCGCACCATGTGCAAGGCCTGATCGTCCCCTGTGGCGGTCCAGTGACGCAACAGGCGTTCCAGGATGTGGGGTTGAGGAAACTTGGGCGCGCCGCCGAAACCGCCATGGCGCTCGTCGAAGGCCCGGCCCAGCTGCTGGCGGGCGAGGTCCAGAGGGATGGCGGACAACTCGCCGGCATGGCGGCCCTCGGGCAGGAGTTCCGCGAGGGCCGCCTGCAGGCGCTGATTCTGTTCGCGAATGGCGGCGCGCTCCTCGTGAAAGAAGGCCGCCACCCGTTCCAGCAGCTCGGGAAAGCCCGGCAGGCCGTAACGGGGCTGGGGCGGGAAATAGGTGCCGGCGAAAAAGGCACACAGATCCTGGGGATCGAGAAACACCGTCAGCGGCCAGCCCCCGGCGCGCCGGGTGAGCAGCTGGTGGGCGGTTTGATAGATGCGGTCCAGGTCCGGACGCTCTTCCCGGTCCACCTTGATGTTGACGAACAGGCGGTTCATGAGCGCGGCGGTGGCCGGGTCCTCGAAGGATTCGTGGGCCATGACATGGCACCAGTGACAGGCGGAGTAGCCGATGGAGAGCAGGATGGGCCGATCCTCGCGCCGCGCCCGCTCCAGGGCCTCGGCGCACCAGGGATACCAGTGCACGGGATTGTCCGCATGCTGGCGCAGGTAGGGACTGGTCTCGCGGTCGAGGCGGTTCATGACTGCACTATACCCTAGGACATGAAAGTTGTCCGCACGTTGCAAGCGGGGAATTTCCGCACCTCAAACCCGTGTAACCGATCTTCGGCTGAAGCCTCCATGCCGGAGAAGGCCCGGCACCGTGGTCACGAAGGTTTCACGAAACGGTCACACCGCCGTCATGGAATGGGCGTAGGTTGTCGGGTGTACACAAACCCAAGGAGATGCTGACATGGTGTTCTATCTCAAAGTCTGGCCCGATGAGACGGCTACTCTGATGACCCAGATGGGACAGATTCTCTGGACTTTTCCCACGGTGGAGGAAGCGTTGGCGGTCTGCCGCGAATGGTATGGCTCGCACGAAGTTCGCATCGAGCACGAAATGAGTCAAACGTCCGATCTCGATGGAACGGTTTCCTATGAATACGAAAGATGAAGCCGCGTTGTACTCGAAATCCCATCGGTTTCGGGCGACGCAGGGCTCTGCTTGAGCATGGTCTGCGATGTGATACACTGCAGGTTCTCCGGCCGTACTGGAGCCGGAGCATGTCGTTTCCCGCCGGCCAGGGACCGCCCACATGACCCGACAGCATTGCGTGCATTTCACCCTCATGCCCCTCAGCATGCGCCTGCTCTTCAGCGCCACGCTGGTGGTACTGGGCATCGGCTATATCTTCGCCATGATCTATGTGTTCGAATCCCATGCCGGGCACGATGGCAAGCCGGGCTTGTCGGTGCGCGATCTCATCATCGCCTACAGTGGCAGCAAGGGGGACACCCGCCTGGAGGCGGCGCTCAAGGGGCCCATGGCCGGCATGCTGCCCACCGCCGAGCGCGACGAGATCATCGCCTGGGTGCGCCGCGGCGCCAAGCGGGACGAGTTCGAACAGACCATCGCTCCCATCATGGAGAAGCGTTGTCTGGGCTGCCACAACGGCAGCAATCCGCACATCCCCAATTTCGAGCGTTTCGAGGGCGTGATGGAGATGGTGGACCTGGACACCGGCATGGACATCTTCACCTTGGTGCGCGTCTCCCACATCCACTTGTTCGGCATCACCTTCATCTTTTTCATCACCGGCTTCATCTTCTGCCATGCCTACGTGCGCCCGGCCTGGCTCAAGCAGGCGGCACTGGTCTTGCCTTTCCTCGCCATCGTCTTCGACATCGCCTCCTGGTATCTGACCAAGGTCTATGAGCCCTTTGCCTGGGTGGTGATGGTGAGCGGCGTGCTCATGGGGCTGGTGTTCGCCTACCAGTGGCTGGTGTCGTTCTACCAGATGTGGTTCTACCGCCTGCCGCCGGAGGTGGCGGAAAACGGCGGCGTGGTGTGCGACTAGCGCCTGCCTTCGGAAAATCACTCCACCCGTTCCACCACCACCAGAGTACGGGCCAGATGGCGGGCCCCTTCGCGTTCGTAGGTGTCGAGGAAGAAATCGCCCGACAGGCGGAAGATGCCCCAGCGTCCCTTCCGGCCGTTCTCCTGCAGCCACCGGCGTGCCGAGTCTACGTCGGGGAAGGCGGGCGCGCCCGGAAAAGCTCCCCAGAAGGCGGGCCCGAAGACCAGCACCTGTTCCGTTTGGAAGTCCGGCAGTGCGGTGGAGGGGTCGCTGCCGCCGGGCAGTTCGCTCACCGTGTAGACCGGCTGGCGGATGTCCGCCCGCTGGAACGGGGTGAGGGTGTCCCGGACACCCAGCCAGATCACGGCCACCAGCAGGACGAGCACGGCCAGGAAAGACAATCCCTTGTTCATGCGTCAGGACCCGCTTGCGTATAATGGCCTTGCCACACGGAGCTCTCGCGGACACCGGCCATGATCCCACTGCACGACGACAATCCCACCACCATTCGCCCTCTGGTGACCATCACCATCATCGTCATCTGCGTGCTGGTGTTCCTCTGGGAATGGTCCCTGGGGCCGCAAGACCTGCAACGGGTGGTATACGCCTTTGGCACCATTCCCGCGGTGTTGTTCGACCGCGCGGAACTGAGCCCGGACCTGGCGGTGATTCCACCGAAATTGACCCTGGTCACGTCCATGTTCATGCACGGGGGGTGGATGCATCTCATCAGCAACATGCTCTATCTGTGGATCTTCGGCAACAACATCGAGGACGCCATGGGCCACGGTCGCTTCATCGTCTTCTATCTCCTGTGTGGTCTGGCCGCGGCCCTGGCCCATGCCGGTCTGGATCCGGATTCACGCGTGCCCATGATCGGCGCCAGCGGCGCCATCTCCGGCGTACTGGGCGCCTATCTGCTGCTCTATCCCCATGCCCGGGTGCTGGTGGGCGTGCCGCTGGGCTTTTTCGTGTATACCATCTATCTGCCCGCCATGCTGGTGCTGGGCTTCTGGTTTTTCCTGCAAGTGATCAATTCCACCGCCGCGGCTGCCGGCCAGCAGGGCGGCGTGGCCTGGTTCGCGCACATCGGCGGCTTCCTGGCCGGGATGGCGCTGATCCCCTTCTTCAAACACCGTCACGTGCGATTCTTCAATCCCCCGCACCGGCTGCCACGAGAGTAGCATTCAACAGCCTGTTTGAACCGGTTCCAGCTTGGCGTAGGCCACCACCAGCCACTTGGGGCCGGCATTCTTGAAATTGACCTGGACCCGGGCGTGGCTGCCCTGGCCCTCGTAGTTGAGCACCACGCCCTCGCCGAACTTGGCGTGGTTCACGCGCTGGCCCAGGCGAAAGCCGCCGGGGGGCGGATCCTCCAGCGCCGGTCGGCGTACCCGCGTCTGGACGGCAGGAGCGGGTGTCGTGCTGCGCGGGCGGATTTCCTCGACGAGTTCGGCGGGGATCTCGCGGATGAAACGGGACGGGGCCTGATACATCTCCGAGCCGTGCAGGCGCCGGGTTTCGGCGTAGCTGAGATAGAGCTGAGTCCGGGCACGGGTGATGCCCACGTAACACAGGCGGCGCTCCTCTTCCAGGCGGGCGGGATCCTCCACGGAGCGGCCGTGGGGAAAGAGCCCTTCTTCCATGCCCGCCATGAACACCAGCGGAAACTCCAGGCCTTTGGCCGCGTGCAGGGTCATGAGTTGCACGCAGTCCTGGTCTTCTTCGCCCTGGCCCTCCCCGGCCTCCAGCGCGGCGTGGGCGAGGAAGGCGGGCAGGGGTTCCATGTCCAGTTCCTCGCGGTCGTATTGGAATTGGCGGGCGGCGCTCACCAGCTCTTCGAGGTTTTCGATGCGCGCCTGGCTTTTCTCGCCCTTTTCCTTCTTGTAGTGGTCCAGCAGGCCGCTGCGCTCGACCACGTGGTCGATCTGTTCGCCCAGTTCCAGCCCCCGGGTGTCGCGGTCCAGGTCCTCGATGAGCTGCAGGAACTGGCGCAGGGCGTTGCCGGCCCGCGCCGGCAACTCGCCGGGGGCGGCCAGACGGCAGGCGGCCGCCCACAGGGACAGTCCCTCGCCGCGGGCCCGGGCACGCACCTGTTCCAGGGTGCGTTCGCCGATGCCCCGCGCGGGGGTGTTCACCACCCGTTCGAAGGCAGCATCGTCGCCGCGGCTGGCCAGCAGGCGCAGATAGGCCAGGGCGTCCTTGATCTCGGCGCGTTCGAAGAAGCGAAAACCGCCGTAGACCCGGTAGGGAATGCCGGCGGCCATGAGGGCCTCTTCGATGATCCGCGACTGGGCGTTGGAGCGGTAGAGCACGGCGGCCTCGCGACGGGGGTTGCCGGCCTCGATCCAGTTGCGGATGCGCTCGGTGATGAAACGCGCCTCGTCCAGGTCGTTGTAGGCGGCGTAGAGGCGGATGGGCTTGCCCCGCTGACCCTCGGTCCACAACTTCTTGCCCAGGCGGCCGCTGTTGTGGTCGATGAGGGCGTTGGCGGCCTGCAGGATGGTGGCGGTGGAGCGGTAGTTCTGCTCCAGGCGTACCAGGCGCACGCCGGGAAAGTCCTTGGACAGGCGCTGGATGTGTTCCACGCGTGCCCCGCGCCAGCCGTAGATGGACTGATCGTCGTCGCCCACGGCGAACAGGTGACTGCCGGCCCCGGCCAGCAGGCGCAGCCAGGCGTATTGGATGGCGTTGGTGTCCTGGAACTCGTCCACCAGGATGTGGCGGAAACGCTGCTGGTAATGGGCCAGGATCTCCGGCCGGTCGCGCCACAGCTCGTGGGCGCGCAGCAGGAGTTCGGCGAAGTCCACCACACCCCCGCGGCGGCAGGTCTCTTCGTAGGCCTGGTAGATGCGCACCATCTGCGCCAGGAAGGGATCGCCCCGGTCCTCGATGTGGCGCGGGCGCTGGCCCTCGTCCTTGCGCGTGTTGATGAACCACTGGACCTGGCGCGGCGGCCACCGGGCCTCGTCCAGGTCGAGGCTGCGCAGCACGCGCCGGATGAGACGGAACTGGTCCTCGTTGTCCAGGATCTGGAAGGTCTGGGGCAGGTCCACGTCGCGCCAGTGCGTGCGCAGCAGACGATGGGCCAGGCTATGGAAGGTGCCCACCCACATGCCTGCCACGGGTGTGCCGAGCATGGTCTCGATGCGCCCGCGCATCTCGGCGGCGGCCTTGTTGGTGAAGGTGACGGCCATGATGCCGTAGGGCGAGACCCCTTCGGCCTGGATCAACCAGGCGATGCGGTGCACCAGCACCCGGGTCTTGCCGCTGCCGGCGCCGGCCAGGATCAGGGCATGACCGGGCGGTGCGGCCACGGCCTCGCGCTGGGCATCGTTGAGGGCATCGAGGATGGGGCTCACGTCCATGGCCGGGCATTGTAGCAGAATGCCCGGCGGAGGACGGAGGAGGTGATGGCCGCAGCTCAGTCCTTGAAGGTGATCTTGGAGACGTGCACTTCCTGTTCGTGGACGGCCTCGTCCAGGGTGCCCGCGGTGAGCAGGGCACCGGTGAAATTGGTACCGGTGATGTTGGCCCGCTGCAGGCGCGCACCGGTGAGATCGGCGCCCGAGAGATCGGCATGCGCCAGATTGCAACCGCGCAGGTCCGCGCCGCAGAGTTTGGCCAGGCGCAGATCGGCGTGACTCAGATCGGCGTCCCGCAGGTCGCTGTTGCGCAGGTCCACCTCCACCAGGTTGGCCTCCGGCAATTTCACGCCGGTCAGATCCCGCCCCACCAGGGTGTCGCCCTCCAGGGTGAGCAGGGGGATGAAACCCTTCTTGTCGTAGATGGTGATCACGGGCAGGTCAAGCAGGGATGGGAAAGTCCAGTCCTTCCTGGCCGCATTTGCTCCCGGCCAGGACCACGGCCCAGCGCAGGGCCTCTTCCGTAGTATAGCCGCGCAGGCAGGCGTCGATCACCCCGGCGTTGAAAGTATCTCCCGCTCCCAGGGTGTCCACCGGCTGCACGAGCCTTGCAGGGGCGTGGTGCAGGCATCCCGCCTCGTCCGCGGCCCAGGCGCCGGCCTCGCCCCAGGTGCAGAACAAGCGCTTGCCCGGCAGCGCCCGTTGCCAGTGGTGCAAGAATTCTGGTGCCTGTTCGGTCCCTTGACTGAGGGCGTATTCTCGGGAGAAGAACAGCAGGTCGGCGCAGGAAAACAGGGTCTCGATGTCCGGGCGCGGCTTTTCCACCTCAAGGGACAGGGTCAGATCGGGGCGGCGCGCGCGCGCGTGGTCCAGCATGGCCCTGGTCTCGGTCACGTTGCGGCCCTCGAAGTGGCACCAGGAAAAAGAGGAGAGGTCGATGTGCCGGAAGTCGGCGGCCTCGTATTCCGGCAGCGCCCGGTAGTGGACGATGGTACGGGAACCGCCTGCCCGGCCGAGAATCACATAGGATGTGGGTGTGGCCCCCTGGGCATGGACGCGGCAGCCCAGCAATGTCACGCCGTGGCGCTCCAAATCGTCACGAATGTGTTGGGCGGCTTCGTCCCGAGCCAGGGTCCCCGCCCAGGCGCAGCGATGACCCAGGCGGCTCAGCACCACCGCCGTGTTGGCCGCGTTGCCGCCACGCCGGTAGCGCCGGCCGGCGGCACGTATTTTGTCGTTCTCCGCCGGGTAGCGATCGACGAGCAGGATCACGTCCAGGGTGGCCACCCCGACGGTGAGGATGCGCGTCATGGCGCTACTCGTTGGGGTTGTTGAGGCCGGGGGAGCCGGGCGCAGGGCCGGAAGGCTTGGGGCGCAGGATGACCAGGGGCATGAAACGCACGTTGAGGTAATCCAGCAACAACCAGGTGGGGATGAGCCCCAGCGCCAGCCACCAGTTGCCTGCGAAATACGGCCAGGCGAGGAACCAGGCCACGGCCCAGAGATAGGCCACGTAGATCAAGGCCATCAACCAGGGGTGCCCGCACAGGCGGGCACCGCAGTGGCCGCAATAGATGTCCTTCCAAAACCCGGCTTTGTATTTCTGTTTGGCGGTGATGGCCTCCACCTGACACTTGGGACACTTGAACGGTTTCATGGGCGTTGCAAGCTTCGGGAAAAGCGGATGGTATGCCAACCATCATCTTACCGGGTATGGGGGATTTGTGCCACAATGAAAGCAGATCCCATGTGAGTGAGTCGTGAGAGGAAGGTCGAGGATCATGAGGCAGTACAAGCACTTGGCATGGAAGGCGTTGGTCCTGGTATTGATGGGGGGGGCGTTGGCCGGTTGTGACCAGAACACGCCGCTGATGAAGGAGGTCATGGCCGGCGACAAGGCACAGACCCTGGCTCTCCTGGAACAGGGGGCGCCGGTGGACGAACGCAACAACTACGGTTGGACGGCCCTCATGCATGCGGCACGCCTGGGCAACGTGGAGTTGGTGAAGGTGTTGCTGGAGCACGGCGCCGACATCAACGCCCAGGACGAGGACGGGCGCACCGCTCTCATGCGCGCGGTGCTCAAGGGCCATCAGGACGTGGTACGCCTGCTGATGGAGCGTGGCGCCGATCCCGATCTCCAGGACGAGATGGGGTTCACCGCCCTGCATTGGGCGGTGAATCGCAATCACATCAAGATCGTGCGCGTATTGCTGGAGGGCGGGGCCGACTACGCCATTACCAATGAACGCGGCCAGACCCCCATGGCCATGGCCACCAGCAAGGGGCACAACGACATCATGCTCATGCTGCGTAAGATGGGGGCGCGCCAATAGCCCGCCTGCGGTTGCATCACGTCCACTCCTGGGACCTGAGCCCGCGCCAGGCGATGGCCCTGCAGGAGCGCCTGCGGGAACGGGTGGTGGTCCAGGATCGATTGGGCGCGCTCCACCATGTGGCGGGCGTGGACGTGGGCTTTCCGCGCGGGCGGCAGACGGCGCGCGCCGCCGTAGCGGTACTGGGCTTTCCTGACCTGAGTCCTTGCGACCAGACCGTGGTGTGCCGCCCCGTGGCCTTTCCCTATGTGCCGGGGCTGCTGTCCTTTCGCGAAGTGCCGGCGGTATTGGCCGCGCTGGAGGCGTTGCGCGAGCTGCCCGATCTGATCCTCTGCGACGGGCAGGGACAGGCCCATCCCCGGCGTTTCGGTATCGCCTGTCACCTGGGGGTGCTGCTGGACCGGCCCACCATCGGTGTGGCCAAGAGCCGTCTCGTGGGCCGTCACGGACCCTTGCCCGAGGAAAAAGGGGCTTGGGTGCCGCTCTATGACGGGAGCGAGCGTATCGGCGCCGTGCTGCGCACGCGCAGCGGCGTAGCGCCCCTCTACGTGTCCGTGGGCCATCGGGTGTCCCTGGAGACGGCCATCGAGCTGGTCTTGCGCTGCACTACGCGCTATCGCCTGCCGGAGACCACCCGCGCGGCCCATCGCCTGGCATCGGGCGGAGCTTCCTGTTCCCAAGACAGGGGCTCCTGAAGTCGGGGTGTTTGTGCAGTCGTCTGATCCGACGTCTGCGATCCGATATCTGAAAACGGTTACGGACCGATGTGCACCACCAGATGGCGTTGCTGGCGCCCGCGGCGGTGTTCCCAGAGAAAGATGCCTTGCCAGGTGCCCAGGGCCAGGCGGCCTTCGCTGACGGGGATGGCCAGGCTGGTGGCGGTGAGCGCCGACTTGATATGGGAGGGCATGTCGTCCGGGCCTTCCAGGGTGTGAGTGTAGAGCGCATCGTTCTCGGGCACCAGGCGCGCGAACCAGGCCTCCAGATCGCGGCGTGCCGAGGGGTCGGCGTTTTCCTGGATGAGCAGGCTGGCCGAGGTGTGGCGCACGAACACCGTGCACAGCCCTTCGCGCACCGCTGCGCGCCGCACGCGGGCGGCCACCTCGGAAGTGATGTCATGCAGGCCCTGGCCGCGGGTGGCCACGGTGATATGGTGGATCATGGTAATATTCTAGCCCGAATTCACCAGCCGAACGGTAACGAACGGTCCCTCCCTACTGGAAATCTGGCATGCTCGGCGATATCGGATCGAGGATCGAACGGTTGCGCCGACATTCGGTTCGGTCATTCGGTTGGTGGATTATTCGGACTTTTCGCGGGGTTGGGCGAAAGACGGGCGATGGCGATATGAACAAGGGCACGATGCGCGGTCGGCCGTGGTGGCTGGCGGCAGGGCTGGCGCTGCTCTTGTTGTCTGCGGCGGCCTTGTTCGCGGCGGCGGTTCCGCAGGCGCCGGATCCCAATCATCACGGCCAGGCACTGCTGGGCTGCGAGGACTGCCATGGCGCCGCCGGTCTGCCGGCCTTGGAGCAGGAGCGTTCCCAGTGCCGGTCCTGCCACAGCGAGGGAATCCCGGCCGCCCGCAAAGGACCGCCGGCCACCGGCGGGCAGGCCGGCGCGCGGGCTGCACGGACCTTTGTTCAGGAAGGGAAGCAGCCGGGGATGGTGGTGCCCATGTATTACGAGGAGAGCCGCTTCGGCCCCGAGCCGGGAGAGATGGTGCACATCCCCGCTGGTGAATTCATCATGGGCAGCGACAACCGGCTTTCCGACGAGGGGCCGGCCCACCGGGTCTATCTGGACGATTACTACATCGACAAGTATGAGGTGACCAACCTCCAATACCTGGCCTTCATCGAGGACACTGGCCGGCGCGCGCCGCGCCATTTCCGCAACCGCCGCTATCCACCGGGCAAGGTGGACCATCCGGTGACCTTCGTCTCCTGGTTCGATGCCCGCGATTATTGCCGCTGGGCGGGCAAGCGCCTGCCCACGGAGCAGGAGTGGGAAAAGGCGGCGCGGGGCAGCGACGGGCGCGTCTTTCCCTGGGGGGATCGCTTCGGCATCGATCGCGCCAACACGCCGGTGCGCTGGGAGGTGCTGGGCCAGCGGGGGGACACCACGCCCGTGGGGGCCTTTCCCGCCGGGGCCAGTCCCTATGGCGTGCACGACATGTCCGGCAACGTGTGGGAATGGACCAGCTCTTGGTACCTGCCTCATCCCGGCAATACCCGCAAGTCCGAGAATTTCGGCCACATCTACAAAGTACTCAAGGGCGGTTCCTGGTGGGATTGTTCCTTCTACCGCTGCGGCATTTCCGCGCCCACCTTCAATCGCAGTTTTTTCAACCCCCGGGTGAAGAACGCCAGTTTCGGCTTTCGATGCGCCCGGGATGCCACGCCGCGGGTGCAGGAGGAGGGATGATCGTGACGGCGAGACGAGGAGACAGCATGTGGATTGGGCGGGGCGGGGTGATGTGGTGGCTGACCGCCCTGGCGGGTGTGCTGCTGGGCGTGCAAGCCGAGACGCCCCTTGCGGCGCAGCAGGCGCCCGCTCCACAGGACATGGTGCTCATCCCGGCGGGTCCCTTCGTCATGGGCAGCGATCGAGTGGACGAGGATGCCCTGAGCAAGGAATACGGCTTCGGCAAGCCCCTCTATCTGGACGAACATCCCCGGCGAACGGTTCATCTGCCGGCCTTCTACATCGACAAATACGAAGTCACCTATGCCCAGTACCGGGACTTCGTCGTCGAGCGCAATTATTGGGTGCCCGAGGTGTGGCGCCGCAACGGTTATCTGCTCACCCGTGAAGTTCTGCAGGTGGCCGATCTCCCCACCTTGCGACACCTGGCGGCCAACACCTATCGCCTGAACCTGGACGTCCGGCGCCTGGACAGGGAGGCCTTGCTCGATGCCATCGACGCCTTGCGCCGCAGTTGGGATCGCCTGCCCATCTCCGAGGTGAGCTGGGAAGACGCGCGCAACTACTGTGCCTGGGCGGGCAAGCGCCTGCCCACGGAGGCCGAATGGGAAAAGGCGGCGCGCGGGCCGGAGGGCCTGGAATACCCCTGGGGCAACGAGTGGCGCACGGATGCCGCCAACATCGGTGGTGATCCCGAGAGCGAAATGGGCGTGATGCCCGTGGGTTCCTTTCCGGCCGGGCGTTCGCCCTATGGCGTGTACGACATGGCGGGCAATGTCATGGAGTGGGTGGCGGACTGGTATGGCCCCTATCCGGGCAGCGACTACGTCTCCAAGGATTTCGGCAAGAAATTCAAAGTGGTGCGCGGTGGCGGCTGGGGTGGAGTGGGCCACTACGCCCTGCGCCATTTCTATCGCACGGCCTACCGTTTCTACCTGGCCCCGGAGTCACGGTTCAACGACCTCGGCTTTCGTTGCGCGAAGGACGCGCCCTCCTAGCCCCGGTCTTGCGAGGGGTGTTCTTTGGAGGCATGCCCAGGAACAATTCGATTCGCTCCAAATAGGAATGATTATCATTGTTGACATATTAGTGATAATCATTATCATTATCACTGGGGGTGGGGAAGGCACCCATGACGTGCCAGGAGAATGCGATGACTTTTTCCATTATGACCTGGATGGACGACAGCGGGCCTCGTTTGGGCGTCCTGGATACAGAAACGGGCCGGCTTCGCCAGTTGTGGAGGCTCTACAAATTGCAGGCCCCTGAGGATGACGGTCTGGAGGACCTGCATCCGCCAGGGGGTGTTCCCGAGGAGAGTCGAGTGACCGATCTGCATCAGCTGATTCGCCGGCTCTTTCTCATGGGTTGCTGCTCGGACATGAAGCGGTTCGCTCGCCTTGGGGATGAACCATGGCAGCAAGAGGAGATGGCAGGAAACGGGCGATGGACGAGAGCATGGTTCATGTCTCCTGCGGTGCGAACTTCCCCACCGCACCGCACCATCCCTGCTCTGGTGTCACAGGGTTCCAACGCCCTGTGCGGATTCCCGCAATTGCGCAAACAGGGTGGGGGGGTATCGTCGTGAAGACGGACCGGAATGCTGGATCTCGGCAACAGCAGGAGCAGTGGCCCCGCGGCCTGCACTGTTACGATAGCCGAGAACTCTTTCACGGCGCGCGGGAAGTGATCATCGAACATGCGGGGCAGGCCTATCGCCTGCGTATCACCCGCCAGGACAAATTGATACTGACCAAATAGGCGAACGATCGAGAAGCGCCGCCCGCGACACCAGCGGGCGGACCGCGAGCCACCTGGCCCCGACCTCCGGAGAGGGCGCCAAGGCAGCCAGCCTGACGGTTTTGGTGCTTTGGTGTATGTGGAGGAAGTCATGGGGCCCGTGTCCCCGAAAACATCCCTGGATCCGAGTCTGGGCCTGATCCCAGCGCTGTTGTGGTGGTGTGTCTTGATGGTGGGATTCGATCCAGCCAGAGCGGATCCTGCAACACCCGTGGTGATGACCCGCGAGGTCGTCGTCACCGGGACGCGCACGGAGAAATCGTGGGAAGAGAGTCCCGTGCGCGTCGAGGTGGTGAGCCGGGAAGAGATCGAAAAGACCCACGCGCGTAACCTCAAAGAGGCGCTCGAGGACGTACCTGCCCTGTCGCTCAAGCCCATCCACGGCAAGACGGGATTCGAGGCCTGGTTGCAGGGGTTCGACGCCGATCGGGTGCTGGTGTTGTGGAACGGCGAACCCCTCACCCCCAGCACCGGTTCGGCGGTGGATCTCACCCAAATCGCTACTGCGGACATCGAGCGCATCGAAATCGTCAAAGGCGCGACCTCGGCGCTGTACGGCAGCAGCGCCATGGGAGGCGTCATCAACGTCATCACGCGCCGGCCAGAGCGACCCTTTGATTATTGGGTGTCCTTGGACGGGGGCAGTTACGGAGAAAAGGATCGTGGGGGTGATCCCATCGCCGCCCGCACTCTGAGCGCTGGATGGTCCCTCGCCGCCGATGCCGCCAGCTTGCAATTGCATGCCAGCCTGCGGGAAGGGAATGGCTATGCCCTCGATCCCGACTCCTTTCGTACGGAAGGCGCCGCGGGCAGCAAGCGCAATCTGGACCTGCGCTTGTCGTGGCGACCGAGCGCCGAGACCGAATTCTATTTGGCGCCGCGCCTCTACCGTGAGGCGGTGAGTAACAACGTCCTCGATATCGCGCCAGGCACCGGCGAGATCCGGCGGAAAAAGCGGGAACGTGCCCGCCGCACACACGTCACCGCGGGTTTCGTCCGCGATTCTCGGCGTGGGGGGCGCCTGCATGGCTGGTGGATGGTCGATCGCTGGCGCAATCTCACCCAGCAAGACGCCCTGGCCACGCCAGAGGTGGATCAGGAGCGCCGGACACGCATGGACTGGACCCGGGCCGAGTTGCAGTGGGATCGACCGTGGGGGGACTGGCAAGTGGTGACGGCGGGGTTGGTGCTGGGATCTGCCACACTGAATCAGTATCAGGATCGCCTTGGTCAGAGCCGCACGGTGGAGGTGGACGACAGGGAGCGGCGTTTTGCGGAGGTCTACCTCCAGCACGATCTCTTCTTGGGAGAGCGCTGGGAACTGGTCCCTGGACTGCGCCTGCAAGAGGACAGCGACTTCGGTTTCTACGCCGCGCCCAAGTTCAGTCTGCGTTTCACGCCGTCCTGGCCGGCGGAAGGGGCGAGTCAGCTGCGCCTGGCCTTGGGGCGCGGTTATCGCGTGCCCAATCTCAAGGAGCGTTTCTACGTCTTCGATCACAGCCAGCTCGGTTACATGGTGTTGGGCAATCGAGGATTGCAGCCGGAGCGTTCCGACAGCGTTCAGTTGGGGATCGAATGGAGACGGCCGGGCGGCTTCCGTCTCGATCTCAATCTGTTCCACCACCGGATTCGGGACCTCATCGAGACTCGTCTGGATGCCGCGCGTTCTGCACGGCTCGGTCTCGATGTCTTCACCTACCAGAATTACAGCCGGGCACGTATCCAAGGTCTGGAGTCCGAGGTTCGCCAGGCCTTCGGCCCTTTGCGGATGCGCCTGGGATATACCTGGCTCGAGAGTGAGGACCTCGAATCGGGCAAGACTCTGCGAGGGCGTCCCCGGCATCAACTCAAATGGGCGATGGATTGGCGTCTGCGGCCGCGGGGCGGCGAGGTGAGTTTGCGCGGCATCTATCAGAGCGCGGAATTCTATGACGCAGACAACACCATGCGTTCTCCCTCCTGGTCCACATGGGACATCAAGCTGAGCCATCCCTTGGGCCGGAGGCTCCGGTGGTATGCGGGCATCGACAACGTCACCGACGAACATCGCGATCCTGCCGTCGCATCCGACAATCGACCGGTCGCGGGGCGCTTCGTCTATTTGGGATTGCGAATCGATGGCTGAATCGATTCCTCGAGCAGATGCCTTGTGGAGAGCGGGGTGCGGAAAAACCAACGTGCCGATCCCTCCCCCCATGCCGTGTCCCGCTCTCCACAGTGCATCGGGGGTGGCGACGGCGAAGAGAGGAGGTGGATAGCCATGATTCGTCGCAGACACAAGCGCAATGCGGGGTGGTGGGCGGGCGCCGGCGCAGGCTTGGTGTTGTCGCTCGCCGGGATCTGGTATGCACGCCACGTCTCGGAGATGGGAAGCAATCCGATGGCGATGGAGAACGCCAAGCGCGGGGCCGAAGCTCAACGCGGTCAAGGGCTTCCAGATCGTTTCGAAGAAGGTGAACTGGATGCGTCATATCGCGACCTCATGAAACTGGGAGGAGAATGACACCATGAAGATGAATCTTGAAATGCGGGCCGGCATGTTGGTGCTGGTAACATCGCTGGGCTTATTCTTGAGTGCTTGTCTGCACGGGGGAGAAGGCGAAGGGAAGATTCCGGCGCCGGACGCGAATGCATCGCGAGACGTCTCGGAGGCCACTCCGGAGGGGACGGCCGTCACCGTACGCATCGACGCCACTGCCGGCGGGCTCGGCGCTCCGCCAGACGATCCACGCAACCGCTATACCTATTTCGACCTCACCAGCGGGCAAGTACTGTCCGAGTTGAGTGATGAACAGGCACGCCGAGACGGCCGCTGGCACGTCGCTTTCAAGCGCCATCGCATCAAGCTCAATGGCGGTGTTTCCGGACCGGGTGCGGTGCGCGGTGCCGTCGCCGATGCCCAGGAGGAATTCTACGACGATGCTGGGGAACCTATCGTCTCCATCTTTACCAATGCCAGCGCCGAGAGTGAACAGACTGCATTCGACGCCGCCCGCAGCGGTGATGGTTTGGATTTCATGGCCGATCGTGAAGTGCCTTACATTCTGGGCGATGGCAGTGCAGACGGCTGGTGGTTGTACAGTGGCCCACCCGAGCATCGCGTCGATGCCAACCCCCAGCGCTGGTGGTTGGTGCGTTCGGCGGAAGGAAACAGTTACGCCAAGTTCCATGTCACTGGCATCGTGCAGGCGACGCGCGAGATCACCCTGGAACTCTTCTATCAAGGGCCTGCGGACGACGCCTTCT
>WFNO01000082.1 GCA_015488555.1 Gammaproteobacteria bacterium | reverse complement strand
GGGTGCTTGGAAGCTGCATGAGACCGAAGAGCCCTGTGCCTTGCGCGCCTGTTCTGCGTGCGGTCAAGAACTCACCATTCTCTCCGGCAGGCAGATCGTCACCGCGGAAGGCCTGGAAGTGTTGTCGTTGATGTGCCGCGATCACATCGCGGATGGCTCGGCCTTGCAGGATACCGTGAAGGCCATCGAAGAGCACGGCGGAATACCGGTCATACCCTGGGGGGCAGGCAAGTGGTTGGGCCAGCGGGGCAGGATCCTGGAACGCTTTCTCGACCAGGCCGGAGATACATCATGTCTCGCGCTCGGCGACAACGGTGGGCGGCCCGTGTTCTGGAAGAATCCCCGCCATTTCCTGCTGGCGCGATCGCGCGGGATTCCCATCCTGCCCGGCAGCGATCCACTGCCGCTGCCGTGGGAGTCCGCGCGTATCGGCAGTTTCGGCTTCAGTCTGGAAGCGGACCTCGATCATGACCACATCGCTCGCGAACTGCGCGGATTGCTGTGCCGCCGGCAAGCCGATATCCATCCATATGGGTGCTTGCAGCGCACCTGGGATTTCCTTCGCAATCAATGGGCCTTGCGGTTTGCGAGGCCTGAACGCGCATCGGAGCCGGGCGCTTGAAGGTACTCGTCCTGGCGCCCCATCCCTTCTATCAGGAGCGTGGTACGCCGATCGCGGTGGACCTGCTGGTACGCGCGCTGGGCGAGCGCGGTGATGAGGTTCATCTCCTGACTTTCCACGAGGGAGAAGACCGGCATTATCCCTTCCTCGAACTGCAACGCATCCGCCCTTTCCCGCACGTGAGCAACGTACCCCCGGGCTTCTCGCTGCGCAAACTGTTGTGTGACGGATACCTGTTCTGGCGTTTTCTCTCCATGATGCGCGCGAATCACTACGACGTGGTGCACGCCGTGGAAGAGAGCGCCTTCATGGCCATGGTCGTTTGTGCCTGGCACAAATGCCCCTTCGTCTACGACATGGACTCTTGCTTGTCTGCGCAGATCACCGGTAAGTTCCCTCTATTGCGGCCCCTGACCGGTATGCTGGAATACTTGGAATCGCTCCCCATACGCCGCGCCCGCGCCGTGGTGCCCATGTGCGATGCCCTGGCGGAGCGCGCGCGGCGCTATCGGACCCAGGGCATCGTCATTTTGAAGGACATCTCTCTCCTCTCGCAGGACCTGGACGGAGAGCAGATTCCGGATCTGCGCCAGGAGCTGGGTATCGACGGCCAGGTGATCATGTACATCGGCAACCTGGAACACTATCAAGGAATCGATCTCCTGCTCGAGGCGTTTTCCAGATACCGGCATGCGGGCGGATCCGCCCATCTGGTGGTGATCGGGGGAAGCAGTGGCCACATCGCCGACTATCGGCGGAAATCGAAGCAGTTGGGTATCGGTGCCTGCACGCACTTCCTGGGCCCACGCCCAGTACGGCACATGGCGGGCTACCTGTCGCAGGCCGACATCCTGGTCTCCCCGCGCACGCAGGGCGAAAACACACCCATGAAGATCTACAGCTACCTGCACTCCGGGCGGGCCGTCCTGGCCACGCGCCTGCCCACGCACACCCAGGTCATGAACGACGAGATGGCCATGCTGGCCGATCCCGACCCGGCGAGTTTTGCCGCGGCCATGGAGAAGCTGCTGCAAGACGAGTCCCTGCGCATGGAGCTGGCCGCCCGCGCCCGGTCCTACATCGAAGCGGAACACAGTTACGAAGCCTTCCGCGCCCGCGTGCATGCCTTGTACGCGGATCTCGAACAGGAGCGCACAGAACGTGGTGGTGCAGGCACACCGCAGTGACGTGCTGATCATCGGCGGCGGTATCCATGGCGCCGCCCTGCTGTGGGAGTGCGCCTCCCGGGGGTTGAACGCGACCCTGCTCGAACAAGGTGACTTCTGCTGCGCCACTTCCGCCAACAGCATGAAGATCATCCACGGCGGTGTCCGCTATTTGCAGGATTTCGACCTGACCCGACTGCGCGCCGCAGCGGCGGAGCGTCGTGCCCTGTTGCGCATCGCGCCCCATCTGGTCGTTCCCCTTACTTGCGTCATCCCGCTGGGGAAAGGCCTATTGCAGAACCGCCTGGTGACTGGGGTGGCTTTCGGTCTCTACGACTTCCTGACGTGCGATCGCAACCGGGGGCTGGATCCGCTGCGCCGGATCGGAACCTGCCAGATCCTTTCGCGTGAAGAATTGTTGGAATATGTGCCCTGGTTGCGTGATTCGGCCCCGGCGTCCGGTGCCTTGTGGCAGGATGCGCAGGGCTGGAATACCGAGAGACTGGTACTGGCCTTCGTGCTGTCCGCCGTCTCCGCAGGTGCCCGGGCCTATAACTACGTGCGTGCTGAACGTTTGTTGACCGAAGGCAAACGGACGTGTGGCGTGGAGGCCCGCGATGTACTGGACGGCGCCAAATACACCTTCTCGAGTTCCGTGGTAGTGGACTGCCGTGGCCCCTGGCAGGCCCATGTCTGGTCTTCGCAGGGGACGGCGCAGAGCTTCCATTTCGCCCGTGCCTACAACCTGCTGCTGAAACGAAGACTGGCGGACGTCGCCTTTGGGGTTCGGGCGCCGGCCAGAGGTGGGGAGGTTCCATCCCGCCTGCTGTTCTGCGTGCCCTGGCGTGAGGGCAGCATCCTGGGAACCTGGTATGACCGGCATCAGCAAGACCCCGATGCCCTGGCCCTCACCAGCACCGAGGTGGATCGGGCGCTGGCGCAGTTCAACGAAGCGCTTCCGGGGCTGGAACTGAACCGGTCGGAGGTGGCCGGCACGCACGTCGGGCTGCTGCCCTGTGAAGCGGCGCAGAACAGGGCAGGCGAACCGGTATTGTGGAAACGGCACCGGATCCTGTCGGGGGCCGAGGCGGTGGGACTCGATGGTCTAGTGGTGGTCCAGGGAGTGAAATATACCACTGCGCGTCTGGTGGCCGAGGAAACGGTATCCTCCCATGTGGCGGCATGCCTGGCCAGAAAACCACCGCCCTCGCGGACTTCCGAACAGCCCTTGTACGGCGGCGATATCGCGGATCTGCAGGCCTGGCAGCGGCAGATCATGGATCGCTACGAAAACCAGTACGGAAAGGCCGTCCTGGAGCGACTGATGCGTAATCATGGAAGCCGCACGCAGTCCATTCTGGACTATGCCGCACGTGACTCCAGCCTGGGAGCATGCGTCCCGGGATTGCAAGACACGCTGCAGGCCGAGGTGGCCTATGTGCTGGATCACGAATGCCCGCGCACTCTCCCGGATGTGATTTTCCGGCGGCTCGGCCTGGGCAGCCTCGAACCGCCGCCCCTGGAGGCCATCGAACACTGCGGCCGCGTGATGGCTCACCGGCTGGAATGGGATGCCCAGCGGCTGCGCGCGGAAATCGAGAATACCCTTTCTTCCTTCGAGGAACGAGGTGCAAGGAACCAGATGACAGATATCGACTGGGGCCGCGCGCTTTAGCGCACCGGATCGAGCCGGCCGATCATGCGGCCGATGGCTTCTTCACTTTTAACGACTTGTGTTTTTTTCTCCGCTGCTCAAGCCCTTTGTACTTGAAGCCCCGTATCGTGCGTTTGAGTGTAGCCTATAACTTACGAGTTGCAATCGAAAGAGCCCTCACCCCAACCCCTCTCCCCAAGGGAGAGGGGCTTATACCTCCCCCTCTCCCCCTTTCAGGGGGAGAGGGCGTGGGTGAGGGGGTGTTTTTTCTGACATCTGTTTTCTGACGTCTGTCTTCTGGTCGGGGGAGAGGGCAGGGGTGAGGGGGTATTTTTCTGATATCTGAGCCTTGATATCTGAAAGCTGGGAAACAAAGACTGGTAGAATGAAGTCCGGCTTCAGCCGGCTGTTTTGCCGCCGAATAAATAGAAGGACTTTGCATAGCGACAATGACCGAACAAGGACAATCCACAGAGAACACCGCACCAGAACGCAAGCCGCGGGTCGCCATCACCGGGGCCACGGGCTTCCTGGGCAGCCATCTCACGGAACGCCTGTTGTCCGAAGGCGGCCATGAGCTGGCCATCCTGGCCCGGGACGCCGGCAAGGCACGGGTCTTCGAGAACCGGGTGGATCGCATCGTGGTGGCCGACATCACCGACCGGGACGCCGCTGCGCAACTGGTGGAAGGGGCCGACTGCGTCGTCCATCTGGTGTCCAACTTCCGCACGGCCTCGGGCCCGCCGGAGAGCTACCGGCGCATCAACGTGGAAGGCACCCGGGTGATGCTGGAAGCGGCCCGCGAGGCCAGTGTGCGCCGCTTCGTGCATTGCTCCACCATCGGCGTGCATGGCCATGTACGCCAAACGCCCGCCAACGAGGAGGCCCCCTTCAATCCCGGCGACCTCTATCAGGAGACCAAGCTCGAGGCCGAGCAGCTCTGCCGCCGCATGATGGCGGAGACCGACATGGAGATCGTCATCGTCCGCCCATGTTCCCTGTATGGTCCGGGCGACATGCGCATGCTGAAGATGTTCCGCATGCTGGCCAAGCGCACCTTCCTCATGGTGGGCCCGTGTCGCGAGAACTTCCATGCCGTGTACATCGACGACATCGTGGAAGGCTTCCTCAAGGCCATGCACACCCCGGGTATCGGGGGAGAGACCTTCATCATCGGCGGCGAGGGCTATCTGCCGCTGCGGGATTACATCGCCCTGGCCGCCCGCACGGTGGGCGCTCCCATGCCCTGGCTGCGCGTGCCGTATGCCCCGCTCTATGCCGCCGCGGCCCTGTGCGAGGCCATCTGCGTGCCACTGCGCATCGAGCCTCCCCTGCACCGGCGGCGAGTGCGCTTCTACCGGAACAACCGCGCCTTCGACATCTCCAAGGCCAAGCACGTGCTCGGCTATACGCCCAAAGTGGACCTGGAAGAGGGCATGCGCCGTACCGTGGCCTGGTATCGGGAAAACGGTTACCTGTGAAATCATGGAAATCATGGGGTCGGAGTCAAATCTATGGATTCGAAGCATGTTTGCTCCAAGTCGTTGATTTTGGATTTGACTCCGACCCCTTGATTGCATAGAAACACATGGACAAGGCGCTGAAACAGAAATTCAAATCCTGTGCATCCTTCCAGGAGCTGCAGGCCCTGTTGCAAGACCTGCCCGAGACGCCCGATGCCCGGACGGTGGAGTTCTGCAGCCGCATCCTGCAGCGCTTCCAGGACCAGGCCGGCCTGCGCATCGCCTATCTGGGCAACCACACCCTCGAGCCCCTCCCGCGCTATACGGCCCTGGCCTGCGCCCGCCAGGGGCTGCTGCTGCGTCATTATCTGGGGCAGTACAACCAGTATTTCCAGGAAGTCTTGGACCCGGGCAGTGGCCTGCACGCCTTTGCGCCCCAGCTCGTTTTCCTCTCCCTCAGCCTGCGCGTCCTGGCCCCCGACATCTACGGCCGTTTCCTCGAACTGAGCCCCGCCCGCCGGCGGGAAGAGATGGACCGCATCCTGGACCACGTCGAACAATGGCTCGCCGCCGCCCGGGAGCGGACCGAGGCCGCCCTGCTGATCGCCAATTTCCCCCGCCCGCCCCATCCCCAGGCAGGTATCGCCGACGCCCGACTCGAATGGGGCGAGATGGAGTTCTATGCCGAACTCAACCTGGAACTGCAAAGGCGCCTGCGGCGGGATCCACGGGCCTTCGTCTACGATCTGGACCAAGTCCTGGCCCGCTGTGGCCGTCTCGCGGCCCACGACGCCAAGATGTACTTCCTCGCCAAGATGGAATGGGCCGAGCCCTGCCTCCCCCATCTGGCAGCGGAATTGCGCCGCCTGATCCGCGGCATCCGGGGGGACACCCGCAAGTGTCTGGTGCTGGACCTGGACAACACCCTCTGGGGCGGCGTGGTGGGCGAGGACGGCGTGGACGGCATCCGCATCGGCCCCGGCGATCCGGTGGGAGAAGCCTTCCAGGCCTTCCAGCAGGGCCTGCGGGCGCTCAAGGAGCGCGGCGTGGTGCTGGCCCTGTGCAGCAAGAACAACCCGGAGGACGCGCGCGAGGCCTTCGAGAAGCGCGAGATGCCCCTGCGCCTGGAGGACTTCGCCGCCCTGCGCATCAACTGGGAGCCCAAACACAAAAATGTTCAGGAAATCGCGGACTTACTCAACATCGGCACGGACAGCCTGGTGTTCATGGACGACAACCCCGCCGAGTGCGAACTCGTCCGCCAGACCCTGCCCGAGGTGCGCGTGATCTGCCTGCCGCCGGATCCGGCGGAATACGCCGGCCTGCTGGCCCGGCTCGACGACTTCGAGAAGCCCGAACTCACCGAAGAGGACCGCAAGAAGAGCGAGCAGTACCGGCAGAACGCCCGCCGGGAAGTGTGCCGACGGGAGGCGGGGGACCTCACCGCCTATCTGGAGAGCCTCGGCACCCGCCTGGCCCTGTTTCCCGCCGCCTCACGGCACCTGGCCCGCATCCATCAACTGTTCAACAAGACCAACCAGTTCAACGTCACCACCAAGCGCTACCAGCAGAGTGAAATCGAGCGCTTCCTGGCCGATACACAATGGGAACTCCGCCTGGCGGCGGTCCGCGACAATTTCGGCGATCTCGGCATCGTCGGCCTGTACCTCGTTCGAGACCAGGGGGACGAAGCCGAGATCGACAGCTTCGTGCTCAGTTGCCGGGCCCTGGGAAGGGGCATCGAAACGGCCATGATGAACCAGATCAAACAGGATTGCCTGCTCAGCGGCCGCTATACGGCCCTGCGGGCCGAATTCCGCCCCACGGCGAAGAATGCGCCCGCCGCCCGGTTCTATTCCCAGCAGGGGTTCGAGCGGCTCGACACGGACGAACAGGGCACGCAATATTATCGACTGAGAGCCGGCGATGCGCAGATCCTGCCCTGCCCCGGCATCCGCCTGACAGACGAGGAGGATTGATCGATCGTGGACGAAAGACTGGACAAGATCCTCATGGAGATCCTGGACCTGGAAGAGGGCGAGCTGTCCGACGAGCTGACGCCCGAGACCGCGGACTATTGGGATTCCCTCAACCACCTGCGCATGATCTCCGCCATCGAACAGGAATTCGGCATCAAATTCTCCATGGAGGAGATCCAGTCCGTGGATTCCGTGGCCGGGCTCCGCCAATTGGTGCGCCGCCACCTCAAAGCGTCATGAAAGCGGCCAAGATCATCCGGCGCTTCCTGGTGCCGTCCTTCGCCGTGACGGGGATCTATGCCTGGAAATACGGCTGCATGATCAGCCCGCGCGCCGAGGTGGAACTGAGCCCGCTGCTCAAGATCGGCAAGGGCACGCAGATCGGCTCCTTCACCAAGATCAAGGCCAGCGACGGCCCCCTGGAGATCGGCAGCCAGGTCTCCATCGGCACCAATTGCTTCATCTCCTCCCACACGGGCGGCGTCACCATCGGCGACTACTGCCTCATCAGCCCCAACGTCACCATCATCGGCAACAACTACCGCTACGACCGGCTGGACGTGCCCATCTGCCTGCAGGAGAAGACCTCCAAGGGCATCACCATCGGCCGCAACGTCTGGATCGGCGCCGGCGTGTGCATCCTGGACGGCGCGCGCATCGGCGACGGCGCCATCATCGCCCCCAACTCCGTGGTCTCCGGCAAGATCCAGGAGAACGCCATCGCGCAGGGCAACCCCGCCAAGGTCGTCTTCGTCAGGCGGTGAGACACATGAGCGCGGGCGCCGCAGCCACGGCCACACACAGCCAAGGGGGCGACCGCAGGATCCGCGTGCTGCAAGTGATGGACAAGTGCGCCATCCGGGGCTCCCCCATACACGGCGTCTCGCGCCTGCTGCTGACCTGGTGGCCGGCCTTCCGGGAGACCGAGTTCGATTTCTCGCTCTGCGTCCTGCGCGGGGGCGGGGGCACCTGCAACGCCTTCGCGGACATGGGCGTGGAGGTCCATGACTTGAGCCGGCACAAACTGGATCCACGCACCCTGCCGGACCTGGTCCGCCTCATTCGCAAATTGGACATCCAGATCGTCCACTGCCATGGCTACGGTGCCACCACCTTCGGCAGGATGGCCGGCGCCCTCTGCAAGGTGCCGGTGATCGTGCAAGAGCACATGATCGATGCAAAGATCCCGCCCTATCAGCGCCTGGCGGATTTCCTGCTGGCGCCCTTGACGACCTCCGCCGTCGCGGTCTCGCAGGCCGTGGCCCGCTTCATGCGTGACCGGCGCTTCATCCCTGCGCACAAGCTCAGCGTCGTCTACAACACCATCCCCGCAGACTACTGCCGCGAATACAGCGCAGAGGAGAAGGCCGCCATCCGGCGGCGCCTGGGCCTGCCGGAAGACCGGCCGCTGATCGGCATCATCGGCCGGCTCGATCCCATCAAGGGGCACGAGGACTTCCTCGCCGCCGCCGCGCGGATCCGGGAGGCGCATCCCCGGGCCTTCTTCGTCGTCGCGGGCGACGGCGAACTCCGCCAACGCCTGGAGCAGCGCGCAGGAGAACTCGGCCTCGAAGAGCACATCGCCTTCCTCGGCCACCGGGACGACATCATGGACATCACCGCCGTGCTCGCGGTCTTCGTGAGCTGCTCCCATTCGGAAGGACTGCCCATGGCCCATGCCGAGGCCATGGTCCTGGGCGTACCGGTGGTGGCCACGGCCGTGGGCGGCGTGCCGGAGATCGTCGAAGACGGCGTCTCCGGCCTGCTGGTGCCGCCCGGGCGGCCGCAGGAGATCGCCGCCGCCGTGAGCGGCCTGCTCGCGGACGAATCGCGGCGCGAGCGGATCGCCGCCGCGGGCCGGCAGCGCTGCCGGGAGCGGTTCCTGGTCCCCAGGACCGTGGAAGCGCTGGGCGCCCTCTACCACCAGGTGCTGGCGGCGAAGGCGACTGCATCCGGATGACGCAGGCCGTGTGGGACAGGCTCCAGCGCGCGTACCTGAAGAACAAGTCCGAGGCCGCGGCCTGGCTGACGGGCCGCATGCCGTCCTTCCTGTACGGGGTGAAGAAGTTCCGCGACCTGCCGGTGTTCCGTTTCCATTCCGCCCGCTACCCGGAGTTCGAGCACCAATTGCGGTTTCTCAAACAGAACGGCTACAAGACCTTGACCGCGGACGAGCTGTGGCAGCGCCTCGCCGACCCCCGCTATGAGAACGACGGCACGGAAATCGCGCTCACCTTCGACGACGGCATGGCCTCCGTCTGGACCGTGGCCTTCCCCCTGTTGCAGAAATATGAATTCAAGATCATCAGCTTCATCCTGCCCGGCCTCATGGAGGAAGGCGATCGTTGCCGGGAGACCATAGAAGACGTGGAGGCGAGCGAGAGGCAATGGGTGGCGCAACAGGACCACGGCGAGCGGCCGCTCTGCAACTGGAAAGAAATCGAGCGCATGCATGAAAGCGGGCTGGTCGATGTCCAGTC
>WFNO01000081.1 GCA_015488555.1 Gammaproteobacteria bacterium | reverse complement strand
CCTGGAGCGGATCTCGGGGCGGGTCTCTGGACGGCCATCCGCGGTGTTGCGCCTCCTTGGCATAGCTCGGGCTATGCCGGTGTCGGCGCGCCTGGCGGACTGACCGTCCAGAGACCCGCTGAATGAGGCTTTGTCATCGTTTGTCTTAGTAGCTATCAGAGACGGAAAATTGAGGAGAGTGACATGAGCGAGTCCATCACGTTGCAACCAGGAGACGCCCTGGTCGTCGTCGACGTCCAGTACGATTTCCTGCCCGGTGGCAGTCTGGGCGTGCCCGGGGCCGATGCCATTCTCCCCGTTCTGCGCCGCTGCCTGGATCTCTTCCAGCAACACCGGTTGCCGGTCTTCGCCACGCGCGACTGGCATCCACCCGATCATTGCTCCTTCCGGGAGCAGGGTGGCCCCTGGCCGCCTCATTGTGTCCAGGGCAGCCGCGGTGCGGAATTCCCTCCGGAACTGGAGTTGCCCTCCCGGGCCTATATCGTTTCCAAAGGCACCGAGCGCGACCGGGACGCCTATTCGGGGTTCCAGGATACCGAACTCCATGCACGCCTGCGGGAACGGGGAGTGCGGCGCCTGTTCGTTGGGGGATTGGCCACCGATTATTGCGTCAGGGCCACCGTGTTGGATGCCCTGGAGCGGGGTTACAGTGTCTACGTGCTGATCGACGCCGTACGGGCCGTGGATGTTCAGCCCGGCGACGGGAAGCGCGCCCTGGAGGAGATGCAGGCCGCCGGAGCCCAGTGTATTTCCACAGGGAGTATTTGCCAGGAACGAATTTCCCAGGAGCGACAGGCCTGAACCGGTCACCTGAAGGGTCCTCTGGGCCCGATTGCCACGCCGGAGGCCCGGTGAACACCGATCGAGACGATGCAACGGGAAACGATGACATCACCTTCCGGCACTTTCTCTTCCGGAACCTTCGACAACCCTTTCTACAATAGGGCCCTGCTCACCGATCTCTACCAGCTCACCATGCTCCAGGGCTATTACCAGCAGGGCATGGAAGAACAGGCAGTATTCGAATTCTTCGTTCGCAAACGGCCGCCCGCCCGCCGCTTCTTCCTGGCCGCGGGACTGGAACAGGTGCTCGATTACCTGGAAGGCCTGCATTTCACCGGGCCTGAACTGGAATGGCTGGCGGCAAGCGGCCGCTTTCGAGACGATTTTCTCCACTATCTCGCCGGCCTGCGGTTTCAGGGCGACGTGCACGCCATGGCCGAAGGTACTGTGTTCTTCCCCGACGAGCCCATCCTGCGGGTGACGGCACCGCTGCCCCAGGCCCAACTGGTGGAGAGCCGCATCATCAACATCCTGCATTATCAGACCCTGATCGCCTCCAAGGCGGCAAGGGTGGTGCTGGCCGCCCCCGATCGCCTACTGGTGGATTTCGGCATGCGTCGCGCCCACGGCGGGGAGGCGCCCTTGTTCGCCGCGCGCGCAAGCTATCTCGCCGGTTTCGCCGGTACGGCCACCACCGTGGCGGCCCCCCTGTTCCAGATACCGGTTTTCGGCACCATGGCCCATTCCTTCGTCCAGAGTCACGACGAAGAAACCCTGGCCTTCGAGCATTTCGCCCAGGCGCAACCCGGCAATGTAGTACTTCTCATCGATACATACGACACCGAGCGCGGTGCGCGCCGCGTGGTGCAATTGGCACCGCGCCTGGCCAGGCAAGGCATCCACGTCAAGGCCGTGCGCCTGGACAGCGGCGACCTGGCCGAACACGCGCGTCGGGTTCGTGCCATCCTCGACGAGGGCGGGTTGTCCGAGGTGCGCATCTTCGCCAGCGGTAACCTGGACGAATACCGCATCCGCGAACTGCTGGAACGCGGCGCGCCCATCGACGGCTTCGGCGTGGGCACCGTTCTGGACACTTCGGCCGACGTCCCTTATCTCGATTGCGCCTACAAACTGCAAGAGTACGCGGGGAAACCCCGCCGCAAGCGCTCCGAAGGCAAGGCCACCTGGCCCGGACGCAAGCAGGTCTACCGGCACTACGACAGGCGAGGACAACTGGCCGGCGACCTCCTGACGCTGGAGGATGCCGCGCCGCCCCCCGATGGGACGCCCCTGCTGCAAGCGGTCATGAAGGGCGGCCGGCGCCTGCAGGCATCCCCCGATCTGGAAGAGATCCGCCGGCATGCCGCCGGCGAGCTGCAGCGCCTGCCGGAGGTCCTGCGCCAGCTGGAGCCCGAAGCGGAGATCGATCGGCGGTTTCCGGCCGTGGAGATCGCGCCTCCCTTGCGGGAACTCGCCGCCCGCCTGGATCGGGAAATCCTCGACCCGGGATTGTAGTGCGTCCCACGTCCGGAGGCACGCCCGGTTCCAGCCGCGCTGTGATCGCCCGCCTCTCTTTCCTGGATTTTCTTTCTGGGATTTTCTTTCTGGGATTTTCTTGACAGGGGCTTTTTCTGATGCTCGTTTACGCTGGCCGCGCCAGCTGGCGGCAAGGTCGCTTTGACAGGACGAGACCGGATCTGTAATCATGCCTTGCGCCGCGCGCCCGCCCGTCGGTCCGGCGCAAGGATACGAATACTCCAACTCACGAGAGGAGGGAACACCCCCGATGAGCGAAGACAAAGAGATCCTGGTGATCGCATCGAAAGTGAAACAATACATCCGCAGCCGATCGGACATGAACACTTCCGCCAACGTGATGGCCGTGCTTTCCGACCGCATCCGTGCCTTGTGCGACGAGGCCATCGACAACGCCCGAAAGGACAAGCGCAAGACCGTGAAGGATCGGGACATCCCCTGAAACGGCAAAGACCGGCGAGCGGGCTCCGGCCCATCACGGCAACCCGGCAGTCGCATCACCGGATTCGATTCCGGAATTTCCCCGGCATTTCCCAGGAAACGAACCCCGCAGGGAATTCAGCTCCACCTCAGGTTCCCTCTGTTGTACTCAGGAGTTGAAACCATGACCTGGATCAAGTTTGGGCATGGGGCAGACCGACGCCAGGCGGGTTCGGCGGCTGCCCGCCGGCGGCCGATGTTCGATTTCGGACATTCGATCCCGATCCCGGGCGAGTGGTCTACGGGTGGTCGTGGGGGTGGTCGTGGGGGTGGAGCCGGTACGGATACCGGTACGGATGTAGGGCGGCGGGGATTTCTTTCATAAAATCCTGTATACTCATGCGAGAATAAGAACGACAAGAAGCGCCGCCCGCACCCCGGAACGATTCGAGTGGCAATCCGGAACTCCCTCAAAGTTACTTTTCTGGACAACAGGTTGCAGTAATCATGTCAGCCATCATCGAGGTCGAGGGCAGAAAGGCCCGTTACGAGTACGACGAACTCATCGCCTGCGCGGAAGGACGCCTGTTCGGTCCTGGCAATGCCCAGCTGCCCCAGCCCCCTATGTTGATGTTCGATCGCATCACTTCCATCACGGAAACGGGCGGACGCTTCGGCAAGGGGGAAGTCACCGCGGAATTGGAGATCAGGCCCGACCTGTGGTTTTTCGCTTGTCATTTCCAGGGAGATTCTGTCATGCCCGGTTGTCTGGGACTGGACGCCATGTGGCAGCTCATCGGTTTCTATCTGGGATGGTTGGGTGGCCCTGGCCGCGGCCGGGCCCTGGGGGCGGGAGAGGTCAAGTTCACCGGTCAGGTGACACCTGCCAACGAGCTGGTCACCTACCGGGTGGAACTCAAGCGGGTCATCATGCGCAAATTGGTCATGGGCATCGCCGACGCAGTGATGCACGTGGACGGACGCGAAATCTATACTGCGAGGGATCTGCGGGTCGGATTGTTCACGTCAACTGCAGATTTCTAGAAGGTGATTCGTGAAACGGGTAGTCGTCACAGGTCTGGGAATCGTTTCGAGCATCGGTAACAACAAAGAGGAAGTCCTGGAAGCGCTGCGAGTGGGGCGCTCCGGCATCGAGTTCGCACCGAAATACGCTGAACTGGGTCTGCGCTCGCATGTGCATGGACCCATCCGCCTGGATCCGGCCGAGCACATCGACCGCAGGCTGCTGCGCTTTATGGGTGATGCGGCGGCCTTCAACTACATCGCCATGTGCGAGGCCCTGGAAGACGCCGGGCTCGATACCGAATCCATCTCCCATCCCCGCATCGGCCTGATCATGGGTTCGGGAGGCGCATCCAACAAGAACTTCCTGCAGGCGGCGGACACCCTGCGGGAGAGGGGCGCCAAGCGGGTGGGGCCGTACATGGTTCCACGCACCATGGGCAGCACCACTTCCGCCAACCTGGCCACCGCTTTCAAGATCAAGGGTGTGAACTACTCCATCAGCTCCGCCTGTTCCACCAGCGCCCATTGCATCGGCAATGCCTGCGAGCTGATCCAGATGGGCAAGCAGGACCTTGTGTTCGCTGGTGGCGGCGAAGAGGTGCACTGGACCATGACCATGCTCTTCGACGGCATGAACGCCCTGTCTTCCAAATTCAACGACACCCCGGAAAAGGCCTCGCGCACTTACGACGCCCTGAGAGACGGTTTCGTGATCTCAGGCGGCGGGGGCGTTTTGGTGTTGGAGTCCCTGGAACATGCCCTGGCCCGGGGGGCGCGGAAGATCTATGCCGAAGTGGTGGGATACGGGGCAACTTCCGATGGCTACGACATGGTGGCGCCCTCGGGTGAAGGCGCGGTACGCTGCATGCACCAGGCCCTGGCCACCGTGGAGGGGCCCCTGGATTACATCAACACCCACGGTACCAGTACGCCGGCGGGTGACATCGTGGAACTCAAGGCCATCCGCGAGGTTTTCGGCGAGGAGATCCCGCCGCTCGCATCCACCAAGTCGCTCACGGGACACGCCCTGGGGGCCGCCGGCGTGAACGAAGCCATCTATACGCTGCTGATGATGGAACACGGTTTCATCGCCGCCTCCGCCAACATCGAGACCCTGGATCCCGAGGCGCAGGACTATCCCATCGTGCGCGAGCGCCGCGACGGCGTGCACCTCGAGCGGGCCATGTCCAACAGCTTCGGTTTCGGCGGCACCAACGCCTGCCTGGTATTCCAGCGCTATGAGGAGTGACCTTCGGGGCGGGTCGTGGTGTCCGCGGCGAGTAAGAGGCGCTCCAATGCGGCTTGCTACCCGGTCTCCACGATTTGTCTGTTAACCTCCTCAATCCTTATGAAACGCATCTACAGCGCCATCGATCTGCCTCAAGCCCATCTCCTGGCCCACCGGCTGCGCGAGGCCGGCATCGCCTGCCACGTGTTCAACGAGAACCTGCAGGGTGGGGTGGGTGAGATTCCATTCACGCACGCCTATCCCGAGATCTGGCTGGAAGACGAGTCCCAGGAAGCCCGGGCGTGGGCCATCATCGAGGCCTTCGAGCAGCCCGCGCCCGAAGGCTCGCCCTGGAGCTGTCCCGGCTGCGGGGAAGAGAATCCGGAGGCCTTCCAGAGTTGCTGGGCCTGCGGCCGCGAGCGCGGCAAAACCTCCTGAAAGCGGGCCTGCCGGATCTCGTCCTCCGAGCGCAGACAACGAGAGGGCCTTGGGCTAGAATACGCCCCTTTGTCGTGGAACCGCATGGGCAGAGGGTATCGTGACCGTCTCGGTACAGGTGGATCGTCTCAGCAAGCGCTACGGCGCCACCGTTGCCCTGGACGGCATCGACCTGCAGATCCGCCAGGGTGAATTCTTTGGCCTGCTGGGACCCAATGGCGCCGGCAAGTCCACCCTCATCAACATCCTGGCGGGTCTGGTACGCGCAGACGCCGGCACGGCCCGCATCATGGGCCACGAGGTCTGGGCAGACTATCGCCGGGCACGGCGTTGCATCGGCGTGGTCCCGCAGGAACTGGTATTCGACCCCTTCTTCACGGTCCGAGAAGTGCTCCGTATCCAATCGGGTTATTTCGGCCTGGGACGGGAGAACGATCCCTGGCTGGAGGAGCTGTTGCACGAGCTACATCTGGCGGACAAGGCCGACACCAACATGCGCGCCCTGTCCGGCGGCATGAAGCGGCGGGTGCTCATCGCCCAGGCCCTGGTGCACCGCCCGCCCGTGGTGGTGCTGGACGAACCCACGGCCGGCGTGGACGTGGAGATCCGCAACCTGTTGTGGCAATTCATCCGCCGCCTGCATGCCGAAGGACACACCATCCTGCTCACCACCCATTATCTGGAAGAGGCCGAATCCATGTGCCAGCGCATCGCCATCCTGGACCGCGGGCGCATCGTGGCGCTGGACAGCAAGGAACGGCTGCTGGCCAGCACCCTCGGGGGATTGGTCCATGTGCGGCTCACCTGTGCAACGCCGCTCACCACCGTCCCGCCCGCCCTGGCGGGCAAAGTGCGGCGCTGCGAGGGCAACGTCCTGGAGCTGGATCTGGAACAAGGCGCCGATTCCATTCTTGAAGTCCTGGAGATCCTGCGCGATGCAGGCATCACGCTCACCGACCTGCACACGGAGCGCGCCGACCTGGAAGACGTCTTCATGGAATTGACTTACGGCCGGCGGGGGTACCGGCAAGGGTCCGGCTCGCCCGGAAACGAGAACCACGGGGAGGAGCAGTCACCGTGAACGAGCGCGCCCGTTTCCGGGGATTCGCCACACTCTTCTACAAGGAAGTGTTGCGCTTCTACAAGGTCGCGCTGCAGACCCTGATGGCACCCGTCGTCACCACCTTGCTCTACCTGTTGGTCTTCTCCCAGGCTCTGGGCGAACACGTGCAGGTGTACGACCGGCTCGACTACACCACCTTTCTCATTCCCGGGTTGGTGATGATGACCGTCATCCAGAACGCCTTCGCCAACAGCTCCTCCAGCTTGATCCAGTCCAAGGTGACGGGCAACATCGTGTTCGTACTGCTGGCGCCGCTGAGTCACGTGGAATTCTATCTTGCCTTCGTACTGGCCGCCGTGGTCCGCGGCCTGCTGGTGGGGCTCGGTGTGTACCTGGTGGCCGTCGCCTTCGTTCCACTACCCATCCACAGCCTGGCGGTCATCGCCGCCTTCGCCCTGTTGGGCAGCATGCTGCTGGGGACCCTGGGCGTGATCGCCGGCATCTGGGCGGAGAAATTCGATCAGATGGCGGGTTTCCAGAATTTCATCATCATGCCGCTCACCTTCCTCAGCGGGGTGTTCTATTCCATCCATTCCCTGCCGCCGTTCTGGCAGACCCTGTCCCATTTCAATCCATTTTTCTACATGATAGATGGTTTTCGCTACGGATTTTTCGGCCTCTCCGACGTCTCTCCCTGGCGCAGCATGTTCATCGTCTTGTTTTTTCAGTTATTTCTGACTGTGCTGACCTTGTGGCTCCTGAAACGGGGCTGGCGGTTGCGTGATTGAGCCCCTCTCCGCTCTTTATGCGCCACGCCAATTTCGAGTAT
>WFNO01000080.1 GCA_015488555.1 Gammaproteobacteria bacterium | reverse complement strand
TCTCGGGATTGCCTGCGGCCGTAGACCAGACGTTGCGCCTGCCGGGTCTGGATCACCAGGCAGGCGTCGCCGCGCAGGGTGCCGGGACGATCCGCGGCGGTCTTGTAGTCCACGGCCGGGTCCGCGTTGTCAGGAAGTTCGCGGGGCGTCTGTTCGTCCGCATTGTCTGCCGTCGTCGTTTGGGCCATAAGCGTGCTCCTCCATTGTCAGCGGATTTCGATGTGCCACGTGGCACCTGTACGGGGGTGATGGCAGTGCCATCACCCCGGTGGTTTGAATCTTTCGCGCGCATCATCCGGTGGGCCGGTCGCAGGGCTGATGGCACTGCCATCAGTCGAGCCGTTGTGCAAAGTGATGGCACTGCCATCACTCCGAGGTCCGTATGTCCGATGGGTTGGGGTCTGGATTTCAAGCGATGGGTTGATGGCACTACCATCAGCCGAATGCTCGTGAGAGGTGATGGCACTGCCATCACTTGCCCCCTGTGTCCGGGATTCCCGGTCTGGGCTCGGTAGGCCAGGGTTTTCGAGCAGGGTCTGCATGTGGGCCAGTGCACGTTCGCGACTGATCTCTTCCAGCCGCTTCAGATGGGCCTCCTGGCGACGTTGCTCCCGGGCCTTCAATCCCAGGCTCGTGAGGGTGAACGATCCTTTGCGGGCCGCCTTGCACAGTTGCGCCAGGTAGCCGATGGGATTGTCGATGGGTTCATTCTTGCGCTTGGCAGCGAGCAGCCGGCCGGCCAGTTCGTCCAAGATGTCCTGTTGCACGGTCTCCGGCGCATTGCGCAGACAGATCCTGGCCAGACGGAGTTCGTTCGGCGTCAGCGATGAGGGAAATGCGAGCGGGCTCTGCGTGTTCTCTTCGCGCGCACGCGCGTCAGACTTTTCTGGGTTCCCTGTTGTTGTAGTAGTTGTTTTTTTATTTATATAACTACAACTACTACTACGTTCCGACTTCAAATTTTGAAGTGGGCGGGACTTCAGATTTTGAAGTGGGGTGATGTCAGGTGCCGACTTCAGATTTTGAAGTTGGCGGGAAGAGAAGCCGAAGAAGCGGGTCGCTTCACCTTGCAGGGTCTGGATGGCTTCCAGGCGCCTCTGCATTGGATTGAGGTGCGCGGTGCCACTGTCTCCATCCTGGAGATCTTCCTCGATGGTACCCAGTACGGCGGCTGCAACCTTCCGTACCTGGGGATGGGCGTGGTTCTGTGCCTGCTCCAGAAACTGGATGTAGTCCTGGTCGAGATAGAGAGTGTCGGCCAGCGGCAGGGGCTCGTCGTGAAGGGCATAGATGTTGCCACGGAAACGGCCCTGAGCATCACGCACACGCCGGCAAAGCGAGAGCCAGCGGGTGGCGCGCAGGATCGCCATGGACCGGGCGACGGTGGCCTCGGAGCCGACGTTGGCGGTTCTTGCGATCTGCTTGTAGGTGGGGAAGGCGGTCGGGTGGGTGCCGGCGGCGGCGATCTTGATCACACCCCAGATGCGGGTGTCCACCGGCTGGAGCACCGGGTCCTGGAAGATCAGCCGCGGCATGGCGTCGTGCCAGTTGCCGAGGAACAACAGGCCGTCGGCTGGAGCGGCGCTGCGGGTCTCGGTGGTCAGGAGCCGTTCCACGGTCGCCTGGATGAAGGCATCCAGGGCATGTGTTTCGGGTCTGATCTTTCCGGTATCGCGCTCCACTCAGTTCCCCACAGGCTCATTGTTCGTTGGTCTTGAGCCGAACGATCTTGCTGGCATGGTCCGATTGCTTCGCCGGCAGCAGCCCGTTGGCCTCCCAGGATCGGATCAATGCCCAGACGGTGTTCAAGGGCACGCCGGTCGTCTGCCCGACGTGCAGGTAACGCGCCTCCACGGCCTGGTGGGCGTTGGCCTGCCAGGCCTTCCAGACGCGCTGCTCGTCGTCTTCGGACGGCGCGGGCGGCCGCCCGATGCCGGTGCCCGCCATGCCGAGCAATTTGCGGCGGGCGGCGTATTCGGCGTTGGTCATGCCGAAGAAGGCCCGCATCATGGCAAGCGGTGCGCGCAGGCGGATGAGTTCGTTCTGCAGCGCATCGTGACGTTTGTTGCGTTCCATGTGGTCCAGTACGCGGTCGAAGCAGGCGGGGTCCACGGAGATGTCCATGAAGTGCGTGCGTACCTGGCTGATGTGATGGAGATCGCGCAGGGTGAACCGCTCCAGGCGGGCGATCTGGTCCAGCCGGAAACCCAGGTCCAGCACCGAGTGGATGTCCCCTTCGGCCAGGGTTTCCGTGACGTAGCGCAGGGTGTGGAATACCAGCTCTGCGTGTGTCGTCTTCGGCATCGTCCACCTCGCTTCCGGCACCGTTATCCGTCGGTCTGCCACAGGGCCAGTCCGCCGTCGTCATCCATCAGTTGCCGGATGCGGCGGCAGGTCTGCGCCAGGGCCAGCAGGTCATCGATGGTGGGCTGCGGGACAGATGGGTTGTTCAGCAGTTCGTAGCCGAGCGCCTTCCAATCGGGTTCACCGACCAGTGCCAGGGCCTGGGTGTCGTTCTTCTCCAGGATCAGGTTGCGCAGCAGCAGGTCGTCAGGGATCCGCTCCATGCGTTCGGGCTGGACGGTTTCCTCGGAAAAGCTCAACAGGAGCCACCACACCCATTGGCGGTAAAGTTGGCGGAGGGCGTCTTCCTGGCCTGCGACCGGGATGATGGATTCGCGCGGAATGTCCACCAGAAAGCCCATGCCGAGTTTGCCGGCGGGCGTGATGCAGTCTTCCAGGTCGTGTCGCTTGGCGATCTTGAGGGCGAGCACGTAACCCCGGCCGCGCAGCGACTTCAGATCGCCGGGTCCGTCGTAGGACGGCGCGTCAGATTGATGCAGTTCCTCCTTGCCACGTTCCTTCTGGGGTGCCTGCGGCTGTATCGTTTCGTTCCCTGCGAAATTGTCGGCGGAGGGTGTTGACGGGCGCGCTTTTGGTTCCGGGCTTTCCGATTCCGAATCGGGCTCACCGGGCGGTGTCGGGCGTGGTGGATCCGCTGGCCCGGGTGTTTCCGCCTCATGTGTCGTAGTGCTTGGTGGTGTCTCTCCTGTGGCTTCTACCGTTGGGGATGGCTCGGGCCGGGGGTCTGTTGCCGGGCTCAATGTGTTCTGCTCGTTGGCGCTGCTGGCCAGGCGCGCATCGATCTCCAGCCGCACGTGTTTGAGAGAGAGGCCCGAGGCCTCGGCCATCCGGGCTTCCAGCTGCCGCTGCACCGTATCCAGTTCCCAATGCGGACCGTCATGGGCAGCCAATGCCTCGTTGAACAGCGCCTCGAACAGCTCCGGTGCCTCTTCCTGGTCGTTCCAGAAACGACGGCAGGCGGATTCGAGGCGCCGGATCCGGCGAATCTGCGGTGCCCCCATGCCGGCGCGAAGCGCCTCCGGGATGAGCGGGAGCAGCACGTCCACGGCGTAGTCCATCCGGGAGATCATGCTCTGGTCCAGCGCGTATCCCCGTTGCCTCAGCGTCTCCGCCAGTTGCCGTTGGGAGAGCTGCGCCGATTGCTCTGATTCCAGCACTTCGCGCAGTTCACGCACGCCCAGGGCCTTGTCGATGAAGGTGAGCGCCCCGCGAGTGTCATTCTCGATCAGGTGGGCGGTAAGGACATGGGATTCGGAGACCCAGGGCCGGAACAGGCAGTGGATGCGATAAAAACGTTCGTCGTGGGTTTCCGACCACAACTCCTTGAGAATCTGCAGGCGGGTGTTACCACCGGATTCGACTATATAAAAGGTATCCCCCGGCCGGCGGGTAATGGTCAGCGGATTGTTGAGCCCGCCTTGGGCGCGGATGGACGCCTTGATCTCGTCGTAAAGCGGGTTGCGTTCCTTTCGAGGATTGCGGTCGTAGGGCTGGATACGGTCGATCTCCAGCAGCATCTGCGTGGTGTCGAGCGGATCCGCCGGCGGCAGTTCGCGGCTTTGGCCGAAGTGACCCTCACGGAGCATCGACTGAATCTGTTCACTGGTCGGGTGCTTCCTTGCCATCAGCGTGTTCCCTTTTGTGCCGGCTGGCTTTCGTGATCGAGCGTCTTGTCCGACAAGTGCGGGAAGAGCTCAGAGACCAGGGTCAACATGGCGTCGCGGGCACTGAGTGTGGGTCCTTGCCGCTGGGGTTCCCATCGGTGCACCGGCACCCGCGCGGTGGCCGCCTCCCGGTAAGCGACGGTGTTCGGAATCACCGTGTCCAGAATGGTGATGGCGCCCCTGCTGGGACCGTAGGCCTCCCGACACAACTCCTGGGCGATGCGGCGCGCGTCGACGGTCCGGTCCATGCGGTAGATGAGTCCACGCAACGGACCCAGCGGCGCACCGAGGAAGGCCATCGGACGCAAGCGGTCCAGCATCTGCACTGTGCCACGAGCGAACTCCCGCGCCGAGAGGATTTCCGGCGGGATCGGGGAGACCAGGAGATCTGCTGCAAGGACGGCGGAATCCTGTAGCGGCCCGACAGCGCCTTGCGTATCCAGCAGGATGAAATCGTAATCCTGGTCGAAGCGGCCCAGCAGGTGCTTCAGGCGGACACGCCCATCCGGCGTGTGCAGGATCCAGTTCTGCAACATCCCCTCTGGATCGTCTGAGAGGATGAGGTCTAAACACGGGATCGCTGTACGGCTGATGACGCCTTCGACCACACCCTCCGTGATCAGCGAGGACAACCCTCGTTCGGCTTGTTGCTCCAGAGGGTAGTAACTGGACAACGTGGGTTGCACATCCGCATCCACGAGCAATACCTTCTGCCCGAGATCGGTCAGCAGGCCACCCAGATTGGCGGTCAATGTCGTCTTGCCGACACCTCCCTTGGTGCTGGTGATGGTGATTTTCAGGGCCATGGGATCCTCCAGGGACGTGGAGAACATGCCGGTTCTGGATTTGGATGGGTTTCTTTCTCGATCAATGCCGGATTCCTCCGTTATCGGTGTTTCCGCAATCGCCACAGACCACACGCCGGCGTCCCTTGGGTTGCGGCGCCAACGGCGAACCGCACTGTGAGCACCGGTGACGGTGATAGAGCCGGCAACCGGGACAGGCGATGCTATTGCTGTCCACCGCACACAGATAAGTCATGCCACAGAACTCGCACACGCTTTCGTGCCATATCTCCATGGCGACAAGGCGGGGTACGAATACCGTGCGAGTCAGGTCGAGCAATGGTTCGCGCACAAGTTGGATGTACGCTTCAAACACATCGATCAGGAGGCGAGCAGCGCTCCGCCTCGTTTGTGACAGTCGTCGGTGCAGCCGCCAGACGAGGGTGGCCTGCAGCATGCGTACATCGCTTTCCCTGTACCAGTTATCGGTGAAGGGCATTTGACCTGGCGGTGAGGGCGCACCGTTGTACTGCCGGTACAGGCGATTTACCGTGGTTTTTTCAAGTTGGGTGAGTTGACAGACGAGCCCTGCTCGCGCGCCGAGATGAATGAGATGGATGGCCTCCATGATTCTCGTGGCATAGCCACAAAGTTCGACATCGCAGCCGGCGCGGGCGACCCGCTCACCACACGGTGGCGGGACAGAGAGAAACAGGGCCGAACAGACTACGGAGTTCATTCACACGTCCTCTCCTCTATGGCACCGTGATCAACGGAGCGTGTTCCATAATGGCCTCGATTTCCTCCGCGCGGCCTTCACGTACGGCGGTAAACAAACGCGACCACCACCATGCTTC
>WFNO01000079.1 GCA_015488555.1 Gammaproteobacteria bacterium | reverse complement strand
GTTTCAGGGCCTCGCGAACCACCTCCAGCCCGTGGATCAGCATGCCGCCCGGGCCGGCGTGGTGATGGGCCTCCGAGGCCGGCAGCTGCTGGACGAAGCCGGCGTAGGCCTCGAAGACCGTGGCGTAGAACGCCTCCCAGTGGGCGCGGGGCACCCCGACCAGTTGTCGGATGGCGGCCAGTTGAGACCGGTGCGGGCGGAGGAGGGCGCCGGCGTCCAGCACCGGTAGCGCCCCCTCCACCGGCGGGTCTATGTGGCGTCTTCTGCCCCAGAGGCTCAGCAGCGCACCCATTGGTCCAGCCATTCCGAGACCTCTTCGGGGCGGGGCCAGGGCGCCCAGTCGCGCCAGAAGTGTACAGCGTCGCCGTGCCGTTTGAGGAAATCCTCAAGCGGGACCACGAGCGGATTCCACATCTCGCCGGCAGCCGCTGCCCGGTACTCGAACAGGGGCAGGCGACAGAGCTGGTGACGCAGGATGGCCGCCTGGCGCGGACCCGGCGCCGCAATGGCAGCTCGCAGGGCGTCTAGGACGACGGCCGAGGGAAGCTCGTCCGGGTCTTCGATGACCCTTTCCAGACCCCTGAGATGCTCGAGCAGGACCCGGCAAGGCTCTATCCATGGGCCGAGACCTGCTTCGTGGATGTGGGCGAGGGTGATGCGGGATACAGGTGGCGTGCTCATGCGTCGGCACTGTGCCAACGCCGACCGGGTCACACCATGGAAAACGTGATTACCATTCCGGGCGGGTTTTGCAGAGGCGGACGCGCTACCCTTTGCGTAACCCTTTCATCGCCGCGCGCTCCTTCGAGCGCGGCGGCCCTTTCGGGTAGGGCCTTTGCCGTTACCAACCCCCCTTCCCTTGGAAGAACCCTTTTGGCAAGTGTCAGAGGGGCATGGAAATTTACGGAGAGTTAGAGGTATCAATGGCAAAATAACGGCGTATGCGGCAAAAAACGGTAGACAGTGGGTCTCTGCCTAAATATATTATGCTAACTTAAATTGCCTAGAGTGGGCCCGGAATACCCATACATCTTTCGTGCAGGCGGGCCTGAAGTTCTCAAGCCCAGACCGCCTATGAGGTAATTGAAAAATGGCTGAGATGGAGGATCGTTGGTTATCGGTAGGGGAGATATGCAAATACCTCGGTGTCAGCAATGACACAGTTTACAGGTGGATAGAGAAACATAACATGCCCGCACATCGTGTGGGCCGACTTTGGAAGTTTAAGAGAAACGAAGTTGACGAATGGGTGAAGTCTGGTGGGGCCGATGAGAACGGCACCGACTCAGGAGGAGACAAGTAATGGCGGAGCCCTTGTCGGATCAGATCCTGCGAAAGATCGGAGAGGCTCGCGAACTCTATCACCGCCTAATCCTGATGGTGGGCTCGGCGGGAAGCGGGAAGACGGAAGCCCTGCAGGAGCTGGTGAGCGACCTGGGTTTAATAGCCTCCCTCATCACCTGCGACTACAACGTCGGTGAATCTCCGAGCGTTTGAGCGCGAAGCTCACCGCATCCTGAAGGAGATGGAAGGAGAATGCATCTGGATATGACAAAAGAACAAGAGATCGAACAAGGGCTGATCAAAAAGCTGGAAGAACTCAAATACAGCTACCGCCCCGACATCCGCGACCGTGAGGCACTGGAGCAGAATTTCCGCGAGAAGTTCGAGGCGCTCAACCGCGTCCGACTCACCGATGCCGAGTTTGCCCGCCTGCTCGATGACATCATCAGCTCGGATGTATTCGCCTGCGCCGAACACCTTCGCCATCGCAACACCTTCGAGCGCGAGGACGGCACCCCGCTGCACTATCAATTGGTCAACCTCAAGGACTGGTGCAAGAACAGTTTCGAAGTGGTCAACCAGCTGCGCATAAACACCAAAAGCAGCTTTCACCGCTATGATGTGATCCTGGTGGTCAACGGCTTGCCGCTCGTGCAGATCGAGCTGAAGAGCTTGGCAGTAAGCCCGCGCCGGGCCATGCAGCAGATCGTCGAATACAAGCACGACCCCGGAAACGGCTATACCAACAGCCTGCTCTGTTTCATGTAGCTTTTTATTGTCAGCAATCGCAGCAATACCTGGTATTTCGCCAACAACTCAGGCGAGCATTTCCGTTTCGACGCCGACGAACGTTTTCTGCCCATCTATCAGTTCGCCACGCCGGGCAACAAGAAGATTACCCACCTCGATGACTTTGCCGAGGCTTTCCTCGCGAAGTGCACCCTGGCCGAGATGATCAGCCGCTACATGGTGCTGATCCAAAGCGAGCGCAAGCTGATGATGATGCGCCCCTACCAGATCTATGCGGTTCAGGCCATCGTGGACTGCATCCACCAGAACCGGGGCAACGGCTACATCTGGCACACCACCGGCAGCGGCAAGACGCTCACCTCCTTCAAGGCCTCCACCCTGCTCAAGGACAACCCCGACGTGGAAAAGGTTCTGTTCGTGGTGGACCGCAAGGACCTTGATCGCCAGACCCGGCAGGAATTCAACCGTTTCCAACCTGGTTGCGTGGAAGAGAACACCAACACCGAAACCCTGGTGCAGCGTCTGCTCTCCGACGACTACGCCGACAAGGTCATCGTCACCACCATCCAGAAACTTGGCCTGGCGCTGGACGGCAATCACAAAAAAGAATACCGCAAACGGCTTGAGCCGCTGCGTGACAAACGCATCGTCTTTATCTTCGACGAATGCCACCGCTCCCAGTTCGGTGAGAACCATAAGGCCATCCGTGAATTCTTCCCCAAGGCCCAGCTCTTCGGCTTCACCGGCACTCCCATCTTCGAGCAGAACGCCACCTATCAGAAAATCGACGGTGAGCAGGCCAGCATGGTCACCACCGCTGACATCTTCGAGAAGCAGCTCCACGCCTACACCATCACCCACGCCATCGACGACGGTAACGTGCTGCGTTTCCATGTGGACTACTACAAACCCGAAGGCGCGTCCATCAAGCCGGGTGAAACCCTGGCCAAGAAAAAGGTGGTGGAGGCCATACTGGACAAGCACGACGCCGCCACAAGTGAGCGCCGCTTCAACGCCCTGCTGGCGACCGCCTCCATCGACGACGCCATCGCCTATTACCGACTGTTTCAGGAGATACAGGCGCATCGAGCGGCAGCGGATGAAAACTTCCGGCCGCTCAATGTGGCCTGCGTCTTCTCGCCCCCGGCCAATGGCAACCGGGACATTGCCCAGCTCCAGGAAGACCTGCCGCAGGAGAAGGCCGACAACCAGAAGGAACCCAACAAGAAGAAGGAAGCCCTTCAGGCCATCATCGCCGACTACAACCAGCGCTATGGCACCAACTTTGAGATCGGCAAATTCGACCTCTACTATCAGGATGTGCAGCAACGCATCAAGGACCAGAAATACCCCAACAGCGACCTGTCGCGCGACAAGAAGATCGACCTCACCATTGTCGTGGACATGCTGCTCACCGGCTTTGATTCGCAGTATCTCAACACCCTCTATGTGGACAAGAACCTCAAATACCACGGGCTGATCCAGGCCTTCTCCCGAACCAACCGGGTGCTCAACGATTCTAAGCCCTACGGCAACATCCTCGACTTCCGCGCCCAAAAGGCCGCCGTGGACGAGGCGATCACCCTGTTTTCCGGCGAAGCGGGCGAGCGCGCCAAGGAGATCTGGCTGGTGGATCCCGCTCCCAAGGTGGTGAAAAAGCTCGGTGAAGCGGTCAAGCAGCTCGAAGCGTTCATGCAGTCGCAGGGTCTGGACTGTAGACCTGAGGAAGTCGCCAACCTCAAGGGCGACGAGGCCCGCGCTACCTTCATCAACCGCTTCAAGGAAGTGCAGCGGCTCAAGACTCAACTCGACCAGTACACCGATCTGGACGAACCAATCCGCCAGAAAATCGAAAACCTGCTGCCGCAAGATGACCTGCGTGCCTTCAAGGGCGTCTATCTCGACGTGGCCAGCTGTCTCAAGGAGAAGCAGGACAAGGGAGGCGACCCGGACGACCCCGTGCAACAGCTCGATTTCGAGTTCGTACTGTTCGACTCCGCCCTCATCGACTACGACTACATCATGAAGCTCATCGCCCGCTTCAGCGAAAAGGCACCGAAAAAACAAAAAATGACCCGCGAGCAACTCATCGGCCTGCTCGCCAGTAACGCCAAGTTTCTCGACGAGCGCGACGAGATGATCGAATACATCAACACCCTCAAGGAAGGCGAAGGGTTGTCGGAAAGGCAGATCCGCGAAGGTTACGAGCGGTTCAAGGCTGAAAAACATGCCCGCCAGCTCGCGGCCATCGCTGAGAAGCACCATCTTTCGACGGACGCCCTGCAAGCCTTCATCGACGGCATCCTGGATCGCATGATCTTCGACAGTGATGCGCTCACCGAACTGCTCGAACCGCTGGGCCTGGGCTGGAAGGCGCGGGCGAAGAAGGAGCTGGAACTGATGGACGACCTCACTCCGCTGCTGCGCAAGCTCGCTCAGGGCAAGGAGATTTCAGGGTTGGAAGTTTATGAACAGTAAAGCGGACAAGAAAACGCCTTTGGTGCCCCGCCTGCGTTTTCCCGAGTTTCGGGATGCGGGGCCGTGGGAGGTGAAGCGGTTGGGGAAGGTGTTTTATGAAAGGAGCGAGCGAGATGGAACCGGCTTAGATTTGTTATCGGTGACAATGTCCGACGGCATTGTGCGTGCCGAAGAATTGGAGAGAAAAAATAACGCGAGCGCCAATCTTTCAAATTACAAAAAAGTATACCCAAACGACATCGTCTATAATTCGATGAGGATGTGGCAGGGTGCAAGTGGTGTTTCGAAGTGGCAAGGAATAGTCAGCCCTGCATATACGGTAATCGTGCCATTTAAAAACCATTATTCCGTTTTTTGGGCATATTATTTCAAGCATCCGAGTAGTATCGAAAAGTTTGCACGTTTTTCTCAGGGGGTAACCTCCGACACGTGGAATTTAAAGTTTCCAGCCTTTTCGTCTATTAGGATGGCAGTCCCCGAATGCCCTGAGGAACAACAAAAAATCGCAGACTGCCTCTCTTCCCTTGATGAACTGATTGCGCTTCAGGCGCAAAAGCTCGACGCCCTCAAGGCCCACAAGAAGGGCCTGATGCAACAGCTCTTTCCGTCGGAGGTGGGCTAGGCTATGGCAGGCAGTATCCAGACCTTTCCCGACCTCGATGCGCTAGCGCAGCACCTGCGTGACCGGTTGCAGGAGAAGAAAGTCATTCTGCTCTTTGCCTACAACGGCACCGGCAAGACGCGGCTTTCCATGGCCTTCAAGAATCTGGGCAAGGGCGGTGACCAGCGCGACACGCTGTACTTCAACGCCTTCACCGAGGATCTCTTCACTTGGGACAACGATCTGGAGAACGACAGCGAGTGGGTGCTGCGCATGAACACCGCCTCGCGCTTCTTCGCCGGGCTGGCCGAGCTGGAGATGGAAAGCCGTATTCGTTCCTTCCTGCATCGCTATGCCGATTTCGAGTTCGACATCAACTATAAGGAAGGCACGATCCGTTTTTGGCGGGAAATCAAGAAAAACAAGAACGGCGAAGACGAGCCTGTTTTGATCAAGGTCTCCCGTGGCGAGGAGAATATTTTCATCTGGTGCTTCTTCCTCGCCATTGCCCAACTGGCCATTGAGGGGCAGGAGGCCTACGATTGGGTGAAGTTCATCTATATCGACGATCCCATTTCCTCATTGGACGACAACAACGCCATCGCCGTGGCGGCACATCTGGCCCTCATGTTAAAGAAGCAGGACCGCGTCAGGGTGGTGATCTCGTCCCACCACAGCCTGTTTTTCAATGTGCTGTGTAATGAGATGAAAAAGGCGCAGCGCTATTTCCTGAGCCAGGATCAAAACGGTTATCACCTACGTGATACCAGCGACACCCCGCGTTTCTATCACGTGGCCATGCTCAGGCAGTTGTATGACGCGGCTCGGTCCGGGGAGCTGTACACCTATCACTTCACCATCCTGCGCAGCATCATGGAGAAGACTGCGACATTCCATGGCTACAACAAGGTAGGTGATATCATCAAAAGGGAACCGGACGATGAGGACGGGACGCTTCACTATCGTTATGTTCAGCTCTTGAGCCACGGTAACTATTCCCTGTTCGAGCCAGTGGAAATGATGGAAGAAAATAAACATATTTTCCGCAAGATATTGAATGACTTCATGAACAATTACCGCTTCAACCCGGAGTTGTTCCCTGAGGTCGAAGAACAGGAGGCAACCGGATGACCGAACAAGATCAGATCCGCTTGGGCAAGACCCTCTGGGCCATTGCCGACGAACTGCGCGGGGCGATGAACGCGGACGATTTTCGCGACTACATGCTCGCCTTTTTGTTCCTGCGTTACCTATCGGACAACTACGAGGAGGCGGCGATGAAAGAGCTGGGCACTGATTGGCCCGAGCTGGACGAGGAAGACCGCCGCTCGCCGCTGGCCCTCTGGTACGCGCAGAATCCGGATGACACCGAAGCCTTTGAGGCCTTGATGCGGCGCAAGGTGCACTATGTCATCAAGCCCCAATACCTCTGGAGCAGCATCGCCGAGCAGGCCCGCACCCAGAACGACGAGCTACTGCATACCCTGGAAAAAGGCTTCAAGTTCATCGAAAACGAATCCTTCGCCAGCAACTTCCGGGGGCTGTTCTCGGAGATCAATCTCGACTCGGAAAAACTGGGCAAGAACTACAAGCAGCGCAACGCCAGGCTCTGCAGCATCATCCAGAAGATCGCTGAAGGGCTGGCGGCGTTCCCTTCCGACCGGGACCTGCTGGGCGATGCCTACGAATACCTGATCGGCCAGTTCGCCGCGGGCAGCGGCAAGAAGGCCGGGGAATTCTATACACCGCAACAGATCTCCAGCATTCTCTCCGGCATCGTATCACTGGACAGCCAGGAGCCAGCTACTGGCAAGAAGGCCAAGCTCAACCAGGTGCTCGATTTTGCCTGCGGCTCCGGTTCCCTGCTGCTCAATGTGCGCCGCCGTATGGGCAAGCACGGCGTGGGCAAGCTTTACGGCCAGGAGAAGAACATCACCACCTACAACCTGGCGCGCATGAACATGTTGCTGCATGGGCTCAAGGATACCGAATTCGAAATCTTCCACGGCGACACACTGCTCAACGAATGGCCGCTGCTACGAGAGGAGAACCCGGCCAAAAAGATCGAATTCGATGCGGTGGTGGCCAATCCCCCTTTCAGCTACCGCTGGCAACCCACCGAGGAACTGGCCGAGGATTTCCGCTTTAAGGGTTACGGTCTGGCACCCAAATCGGCCGCCGACTTTGCCTTCCTGCTACACGGCTTTCACTTTCTGCACAAGGAAGGCACCATGGCCATCATCCTGCCACACGGGGTACTGTTCCGAGGCGGCGTTGAGGCGAAGATCCGCAAGAAGCTTCTGCAGGACGGCAACATCGACACGGTGATCGGTCTGCCGGCCAAGCTGTTCTACTCCACCGGGATTCCGGTTTGCATCCTGGTTCTGAAGAAGTGCAAGAAGCCGGATGATGTGCTCTTCATCAACGCCAGCGAGCACTTCGAAAAGGGTAAACGCCAGAGTGTGCTTTTGCCGGAGTACATTGACAAGATCATCGAAACCTACCAGTTTCGCAAGGAAGAGGAGCGTTACTCCCGCCGGGTGAGCATGGAAGAGATCGAGGAAAACGATTTCAACCTCAACATCTCCCGCTATGTCAGCACCGCCAAACCAGAGGAGCCTGTCGATCTAGCACAGGTACATATAGAACTCACTGATCTGGCAGGCAAGATATCCGAAGCCACCCGGAAACATAACGAGTTTCTCAAAGAACTTGGCCTGCCGGAGCTTCCATGGGCCCAAAAAAGAGAAAACTAGGAGGAGAGAAGCCGCTTTTCAAACCCCGGCGCACGAAGATCGCTTTTCTGCTAGTGGACGGCCTCGCCTTGGACTTGATCATACTCCGCACGGAACGCCTGCCAGCTTTGAGGTGAGGCGGATCATGATGTTCGTGCAATCCGTATCCCAGAAGCGCCGGGTGGTTAAAGAGAGCGTCACACGCTTTCACTCTCAGCACTTCACGTTGGGAATCTTAGGGCGACTGAAACACGCTATCTTGGAGACGGCCTTCCACGGTGAATTGTAGGATGGAACCTGAAGAACCTAAATCCTTAGTCTTCCGATTTTCAGATCCTCGTCAGCAGCTGATCTACGAGGAACTGAAGGAAGTCGTGGGCCCGGGTCCGGCAGCGTTCTTCCACGATGCCTGTTGGCTGATGGCCAATCCCGAGACACTCGACACTACGGCGCACTTGGTGGCTCACCTTCTTCGTGAACTTGAGAGTGCGATTCGTGCCGTATTTAAGCCAGTCGCCGAAGGTGCATTGCCGGAGGCAAATGGCTCAAGATCACAGAAGGAACAAATCAAGTCGATCTTGGCAGCACTCAATATTGAAGAAGGGGCACCTGAAGCAAAGGCGTGGTTCGAGCTTGCCGACCGGCTCCACGGTCTAGCGCATCGCCGGGGGCTTGATGCGCCGAGGTCCACGAAGGAGATAAAACCTTTATGGAATCAGAGCCAAGATCTCCTTGATATCCTCGTGGGGGCTTTGCGCGAGCGCTTCCTGACCTGGATCCGGGATCTGGACAAGCTTTTGAAAAAATCACAGCCGACAAAAGAGGATCTAAACAGGCTCGCCCAGGAGATCCCAAATAACCGAGTGGCGCGGCAATACTTCTTCGACCGCCTTGAGAGCCCCGAGTGGCTGGAGCCGCTGCGAGCAAGAGGTTTTTTCCGGAACCCGCCTCAGCCGGAGCGCAACGAGGAAGAAGGCACGATCCGTTTTCCACCCTGGCCCGAGGGGCGGTATCTTGCCCCGATGGCTCGGCACAGGCCGGAGCTCGTGGCCGAAATCATTCAAGATATGGACGATACCGACAATGCTGCGGTGCTCTCGGACCTCGTGGATGCCCTGCTCGCCATGCCGCCAAATGTTTCGGCCCGGCTCGTGGAAAAGGCCGCGCGCTGGGCAGGATCTCCTTATCTGCTGTTGCCTGAAAAGCTGGGCCAGCTCATCTCTCATCTTGCGAAAGGTGGAAAGACCGAAGAGGCAATGGCAATCACGTGGGTTCTGTTGGATGTCCTGCCAGACCCCAGACAGCGGCAGGCGGCCGAACCAGACGAACCCTACCGCCTTTCGCCGGAGCCACAAGCACGCTTCGACACGTGGCATTACGAGCAGATTCTCAAAAAGCATTACCCGGATCTTGTCCGGGAAGCCGGTCTCCCCGCCCTGAAACTGCTCTGCGATCTGCTGGAGCAGGCTATTCGGCTTTCACGGACTCGGGAAGACGACCAAGGGAGGGAGGATTATTCCTACATCTGGCGCACGGCGGTCGAGGACCATCCCCAGAACATCGGTCATACCATCAAGGACGCTTTGGTCTCGGCTGTCCGCGACGCCGCAGAGCTTGTCGTGCGCTCCGGGCGCGGAACGATCGAAGGGACCGTGAACGCCCTTGAGAACAAGCCATGGAAGGTATTTCGACGCATCGCGCTGCACGTCCTCAGGGTGTTTCCCGACCAAGCAAAGGCGCTCGCGGCCGCAAGGCTGACTGACCGATCGCTGTTCGAAGACGTGGGCCTGCAGCACGAGTACGTGCTGCTGCTGCGGGATCATTTCCCGCGCCTAACCCTGGAAGAGCAGGCCAAGATCCTCGGATGGATCGAGGATGGGCCTGAAGTGGAACAATGGAAGCAATGGCGAGAAAGTGAGACGGGCCGGCAGCCCTCGGAGGAGGATGTAGCCCGCTACTTGGAGATCTGGCAGCGGGACTGGCTGGTAAGAATAGGTCCTGAGGGTCTCCCTGCAGAGTGGCACGAACGCTATCGTGAGCTTGTTCGGCAATACGGCAAGCCGGATCATCCAGAGTTCCCGGTGTACACGGAAGGCGGTTGGGTGGGGCCCACGAGTCCCAAGACAGCCGACGAGCTCAAGGCAATGTCGGTCACGGAGGTCGTGGAATTCCTGAGAACGTGGGAACCGCCGGAGAATATGTTTCGCGAGCCGTCCCCGGCGGGACTGGGCCGCGTGTTGTCGGCCGTCGTTGCGGAGGATCCAGGACGTTTCGCCGCCGAGGCCGCCCAATTCAAGGGCTTGGCCCCCACGTACGTCCGCTCTGTTCTGTCCGGCCTCGGGGACGCCGTGAAACAAGGCAGGGCTTTCGATTGGGAGCCAGTTTTGGATCTCTGCGACTGGGTACTCTCACAGCCGCGGGAGATCCAGGGCCGGCAGGTTCGGGAGACTGACGCCGACCCGGACTGGGGGTGGACGCGTAAAGCGATTGCCGGTCTCCTCTCTGCCAGCTTCGAGGACCGTCGGAGTGGCATCCCCATCGGCCACCGCCAAAGGGTGTGGGCTATTCTGAAGCCGCTAACCGATGACCCCGATCCGACGCCGGAGCACGAGCAACGCTACGGCGGCTCCAACATGGACCCCGCCTCCCTCTCGATCAACACCACCCGGGGCGAGGCCATGCACGCGGTCGTCCGCTGCGCGCTCTGGGTGCGTCGGCATCTGGAGAGGGAGCCGAGGTCGGAGGAGCGGCCTCAAAAGGGCTTCGAAGAGATGCCCGAGGTACGCGAGGTGTTGGAAGCACACCTTGACCCGGCCCGGGAGCCGTCGCTGACTATCCACGCTGTTTATGGCCAGTGGTTCCCCTGGCTCGTCCTTCTCGATCCCGATTGGGCGCGCACCCATGCAGCGAGGATTTTTCCGCAAGACCAGGAAAGCGAGGCTTTCTTCGAAGCTGCGTGGAACACCTACATTGCGTTCTGCAGGCCCTATGACAACGTATTGGAGGTCCTCCGACCGTTCTACCGCTTGGCAGTGGACCGGATCGGTGGCCGGTGCGACGACACGCGGTGGCTCGCCGCCCCTGATGAGAAGCTGGCCGAACATCTTATGGTCTTCTATTGGCGTGGGAAGCTTTCACTCGACGATCCCTTGTTCGCGCTCTTCTGGGAAAAAGCTCCCGATGCCGTAAAGGCGCACGCGCTAGCGTTCGTAGGGCGAGCTTTTAAGCAGACGGAAGGAGATATTCCAGCAGAAACCCTGGATCGGCTGAAGCAGTTGTGGGAACGGCGTCTTGCCGCCTCCAAGAAGGCACAACGACCCTCTGATTTCGAGAAGGAAATCGCCGCCTTCGGTTGGTGGTTCGTATCTGGCAAGTTCGACGCGGAGTGGGTAATTGCGCAACTTGCCGAAGCGCTTCAAATCGTCGGGAAAGCAGAACCTGATCATATGGTGGTGGAAAAGCTCGCCGAGATCGTGGAGACCTATCCTTTGGAAGCGGTCAAGTCTCTCAAGGTGATTGTCGAGGGCGATCGCGAAGGCTGGGGTATTTACGGATGGCGTGAGTATGCCGGAAATATTCTTAGAGTCGCTTTACAAGATGTGACGGCAAAGCAGAAAGCCGAGGACCTTATTCAGTATCTAGGGAGTCGCGGGTATTTGGAGTTCCGCGATCTTCTTCATAACTAATGTGCCATGGATAGAAAGGAATATGGGAAATCAGTGATGCAGAACGATAGCACTGCAATCTACAAGATACCTATGGAGTAGGAGTAGGGATAGGATAAATGGCTTTCCGCTTCTGGAGACGAATCAGGATCGCACCGGGCGTGACCCTGAACCTGAGCAAGTCGGGCGGATCGCTCTCGTTCGGGCCACGCGGGGCGAAGCTCACCGTTGGCTCCCGAGGAAAGCGGGCCACGGTGGGTATTCCGGGAACAGGGCTCCTCTATACGACCACTCTTCCAGGAGGGAAGTCGGGTGGCAGGAGAAGCGCATCCTACTCTGCGTCGGCCATCCCAGAAGTCCACCCGGAAGACCACCTGACCCTGGGTTTTTTCAAGCGGCTCATCATCCCGGACGACGAGGAATCCTTGGTGGACGGTTGCCGGGAGTTGGTCCTTGGCAACGAAGAGAAGGCCCTCAAACACCTCGAGAAGGCCGTCCACCTGGCCGACGGCGCGTACCTTGCCGGTTTCCTGGCGCTCAAGCAGGAGCAGCTGGAAGAAGCGGCGACCTACTTGGCGACGGCCGCCGAGAAGCACAGCCGCCTGGGCCGCTACTTCTCCAAGTACGGCATCTCCGCCACCATGAGCCTCCCCATCACGGACGAGGTGTCCGCGCATGTGGGCCCGGATCTCCGCGGCGTGCTGTTGGGCCTGGTGGAGGTCTATCAGCGTCAGGAGCGCTGGGAGGATGCGGTTGCCTGCCTGGAGAGGCTGCAGCGGCTCGAACCCGACGACGTGGTGGTGAAACTGTCCCTCGCGGAGCTGCTGTTGGACGTCCGCCCGGGCGACAGGAACGCCTGCAGAAAGGTGGTCCGTCTGGCAGAAAGTATCGAGAACAAGACCCCGGTCCATGCGACGCTGCTATTGTACAAGGCCAGGGCGCTGCACGGTCTGGGGCTGAACGAGGCTGCCCGCGATGTGCTAACCCAGACGTTACGCCGCAAGAAGGACCGATCGGACGTGCTGCTTCGGGCACTGCGCTATGAGCGGGCGCGGGTGTACGAAGAACTGGGGCAACGCAAACGGGCTCGCAGTGAATTGGAAAAGCTGTATGCTGAGTCCCCGGATTATGAAGATGTCGCGGTGAGGCTCGGGATTCGGTAGGTAGGCGACCTTCCCAGCTTAGAGTGCCTCACAGCCCCCATCCGTAGCGGGGCAGTGCCCAATCCTGGCGCGCGAGGGGTTCACCGGCATTATTCCAGGACGTGTCTGTGGAGCAGTACATGACGACTTGAATACCACCTAGCCGTGTCACTGGCGGTCGATCTGACTGCTGGCCGCTGCCAAATGCATTTGATATGGTGGAAACATTAAAAAACCACTGAAAAACAAACAGATAGTGTCTAATTGCCGACCAGTTAGGGGCAAAAAACCACATAAAATATACAAGAAATTGACTGAGAAAAATGTTGAAATCCCTAAAGAAATCCCACATTATGACACTATATATGGTGTCACATGTCGGCTAAACTGATATACACAGAGGTCGTCGAGACGCTTCAGGCCTCGAAGGCCAACATCCGCTGTGACACGTTGGCTGAACAGCTTGCACGGTTGGGCTTCGAGGTCCGGGACGGTAAACGAGGAGGTCACAAGGTGTTTGTCCATGACGGCATTCCTACGTTTACCTCCGGTAGCTACAACTGTGGCCATGGCAGGAATCCAGAGATCAAGCCTGCGTACATTCGTAATGTCCTGAGAATTCTGTGGCAATACGAAAGCGAAATTATCGACTTCCTGAAGAGGACAGAATCATGATTGATCCACATGCCTACAACATCACTGTGCGACGTAGTGAGTTCGAGGGTGAGGTGTGCTTCGAGGCGCGGGTCAAGGAATTGCCTGATCTGGCTGAATACGGGGATACGTTTGAAGAAGCCTATGCGCTGGCTATCGATGCCATTGAAACCACGGCAGAGGTGTTCGCTGAAAAGGGGAAGCCCATGCCCGTGCCGCAGGAGGTGGCGGATGACTACAGTGGTCGCGTAACTCTGCGGTTGCCGAAATCCCTGCACCGCGCGCTGGCCGAGTCTGCCGAGGAAGATGGGGTCAG
>WFNO01000078.1 GCA_015488555.1 Gammaproteobacteria bacterium | reverse complement strand
TTCCCTCCGATTGATGATGGCTTTAGCAACTATCATCTTCTCAGAGGCGGGGCGGGATGCGCTACTCCTTCCCTGCCCTCAATCTCCCATTTACAACCCTCTTCTACCCACGAATTCTGCTGAAGAGCCCAATCAAATATTGCTATGCTGCATAACGAACCGCTTCATGCTCGAAGTAGCGGTTCACTCGCTCGGGCGATTTCTGCAACTTGCGCAGATGACTCACCGCCGCCCTCTTCAATCCCATCTTGCTTCTTGTCGGCGCTCGCTTCGTGACACCTTCCTTCAAATCCGCATTCAGGCATTCATCCGGGTTCAACTCCGGACTGTAGCTAGGCAGATAGAACACCTCAATCTCCGACTCATGTTCCGCCAGCCACGCCTTTACCTTCCGGGCATGATGCACCTGCAGATTGTCCAAAATCAGAAACACCTTCCGGCCCGCATCCCGAATCAACCGCTTGAAAAAATCGATCAATATGTCCGCATTCATCGCCCCCTCGAAAAGCTTCCAACGAACCTTCCCTTGATTGGTCACCGTCGAAATGATCCCCAGATTCTCCCTCCTCTGGGTCACCCGTACCACCGGCGTCTTTCCCTTCGGCGCATAACCGCGCCCCCGCACATCGTTCGTGGACAAACCCGTCTCATCACCCCAGTGAATCTCCGCTCCTTCCTCCTTGGCCCGACGGGCAATCTCCGGATATTCCTCATCCAGCCACCTCTTCACCTGCGCCGGATTCTGCTCGTAAGCCTGCTTGATCGGCTTCTGCGGCGTATAACCCCAGCGACGAAGATATTCCCCCACCGTGCGCACCGGCAATCGAATCCCATATTCCTGTTCGATCAACAATCCCACCGCCTGCCGATTCCATAGCGCAAATCCCAGCTTCAACTGATCCGGCGTCCTGTCCACAATCAACCGACGAATACGCTTCTCCTGCGCCTCCGTCAAACGCCGGCCAGATCCCTCTTTGCGACCACGCTTCTTCACATTCACCGCCCTCCAGCCGCCCGCTTCCCACGCCGCATAGGCCGACCGGCACGCATTGACACTCAGCTCTGCCTCCTCCGATACCTCTTTCCAGGTCTTACCTTTCAAACGCAGCTTCACCGCGCGCCGCCGACGCTCGTTCAAGGCAGCCAAGGACAACCTACGTGCATCACTCTTCTCCATGTTCGCCTCCCACAACTACTAGAAGGCGATATTATAGCAATATTTTATTGCCGGGTTAATAAGACAAACGATGCCGTCCAGGTGATCATCATCAGGTCGATCAAGGCCTCGATGCCGCTCAGGACGCGCAGTTCGTCCTGGAGATAGAGGTCTCCCAGCCCCAGGGAAGTGTAATTGGAGAGGGAGAAATAGAAATAATCGTAGAAACCGCTCCGGCGGTTGCCTGCCAGTGCTCCCCAGCCACCGGCTTCGATGAGGACGTAATAGGCGGCCGCGAACCAGGAGCGCGGCCGGGGGCGGATCTAGAGCCTCTCCAGGAAGGCCGAGGCCCGGCTCAGGGCCTCGTAGTGGATCAGGACCGTGACCGCCACCAGGACGTCGCTGGCCGCCCCCTCCATCCACATGGGCGAAGGTCCCTACTCCTCGCAGGAGTAGCCCAACAGGTTGAGGCCTTCCTCCAGATAGTCGGCCACCAGGGGTGTGGCGATGAGGTATTCGGCGGTGCGATCGTTGTGCAGCTCGTGAGCGGCCTCCAGTGCCGCCTCCCACTCCTCCACCGTGTAGTCGCCGCGCCCCAGCCACATGAGGGCCACCAGGGTCTCTTGTTGATCCGGTTCCAAGTCGTCGATGGTGCTCTTCAACTCCAGGTACACGGGATCGTCCTCGTGATCCGCCAGTACCTGCAGGGCCCAGTCGTCGGCGGGGTTGTCGGGCTGTTCTGGGATCACCACCTGTTCCTTGGCATGGAACTCATGGGCCTTGTCGATGATGAAACAGACGATCTCCGGATTGACCTCCAGCGTAGTGCCACTCTCGACAGATTCGTTCATGGGATGACGCTCTCCTGCATACTTCGCACGTGTTGGTGGTGACGCCCCGGCCGGGCCTTTTGTGTTCCCTCCTGCGGGTACGACGGCAGCTATCGGACCACCGTTATCGAACTCCCGTTATCGAACTCCTGGGCCGGTGGTGCCGGCCTATATTATGGGGAAGCCGGGACGTTGGCAAACCCGGCCAGCAAATCCGGCCAGCGAATCGGGAGCCCCTTGCCGTCGCGCCGGGCGCTCCCGCGCGCGGCGGATCACGCGTTCCCGAAAGCGCGCGCGCAGGACTTCGTCCTCCAGGGCCTGCTCGTCCACCACCGGCAGGCCGGGATGGAGGGCGCGCAGCAGGCGCACGAACAGACCGTCGCCCTCCTCCACCTGCCGCCCTCCCGGTTCGAACACCGGAGCCGAAGCGAGGCCGCAACTGGGGGAGCCGCGCTTGCAGACGAAACCGTGCAGCTCCAGGGCGTCGATGCGCGCCCGCCAGGCATCCTGCAATGCGACGGTGTGATCCCGGTGGGGCGGCTCCACCTCTTGCAAGTGCAACCGGCCGCCGCGGTGCACGATCCGGATGGGCGGGCGGGGCACGCCGAGACCACCCTCCACCTCGGGACAGACCGGCACCCATGCCACCTCCGGATCCACTCCTTCACCGCCAGCGGCCGGCCAATCCGCTACCAAAAGCTGCAGGGCGGGACAGTATTTGTGGCCGCCGTCGTAACGCACCGTCTCGCCCAAAAGGCAGCGACTGACACCGATGCGCAGGCAGATTTTCATGGCAGCCGTTCCACCAGCGACCGGCGCAGGCGCTGCAGCAGGGCCTTGACCTGGCGGGCGTTCTCGGGCCCCATGCGCAACATGAGTTTCTGCCCCGCGGACAAGGCCTCCAGCTCGGGATCCGCATACTTGTAGTAAACCGCCGGCTGGACCAGCTCGATGGGCCCTTCGATCTCCGGGGCCTGCAACAGATCGTCGATAACCGCCAGCAGCCGCGTCTCGAAACGCCTGTCGGGATATCCCAATTCTTCGTAGGCCGCCTGCAACAGGGGCGCGAAGCGCGCGATCTGCCTCGCCAGCGCCTCCATGTCCACGGCGCTCAGGAGATCCACATAGGGGCGGTAACGGGCATAGTTGGCCGGATCGAGGAACAGCCGTTCGCCGTCCTCCCGCTCCTGTACCCGAAAGGGCGGGGGCGGCGGCCGCAATGGGAGGTACTTGACGGGCAAGCGGCGCGTCGTGAGGTTGTCGAGCACGATGACGCTCTTGCGCAGCAGCTCGGGGCCGCGCAGCAGCGCCTCCATGGAGGGCCCGAAGAGGGCGCTCAGGGTCTCCCGCAAGGGCCTATCACTCTCGTCCAGCCCCACCTCCAAGGGCGGCAACGGCGGCTCCGCAGACGGGGCCGCCTGCGGAGGAACAGGCGCCGTCGCAGACTCTCCGTCCGGGCGGACCGGCGTGGGGGGTTGTCCGGCCGGCGGCAGCTCCAGCACTACGCCAGCGGGCCCAGATGTCGATTCCGGCTCCGATTCCGGTGTCTCCGGGTCGTCCATCAGGTGGTAGACCGCCACCGCCACGATCAGCAGAGCCAGCACGGCCACCACCACCCGCACGTTCACGCCACCGGGAATATCGTTGCGCCCAGCGGGTCGCCGATTCGCGCCTCGCGTCACTGCTGTCTCGCGTCTCACTGCCATGATGGATACCCGCCCGTGCCTCGTGGCACCGTTTTACTCGCAAGTCCGCGGCGTTGCAAGCACCGCAGCTTTCGCTGCGCTCTGGCCACGGTTCAGGCTGGCAGCCCCAGAAACGCCAGGCAGTCGGGCGGCAGCATGGCGCGCGCCTTCTCCAGGATCCGGGCCTCCTGCTCGGGCGTGAGCAGATTGCGGTAATCGCCCACCTCCCCTTTGCGAATAAAGCCGCCGGGGCGGAAACTGGGGGCCTCGTCCTCGGGGAAACGGGTGAAGCGGTCGGCATGGGCCTTCATCCACTCGAAGGAGCAATATTCCAGGATCTTTTCCCGCCGCGCGGCCGGCAGCGGCCAGCCGAGAAAACTGCTGATGCGCTCCAGGGTACCTGCCAGATCTCGTTTCATGTTTTCGTAGCGCAACCACAACACGTTGTCGTCCTCGATGTGAGGCCACCAGCTCTGCACGTTGCGAAACCAGGCCCCGAAGGCCAGCCAGCGTTCGAAATATTCGTCGAAGGAACGCGGTTCCGGGATGCCGCTGCGGCGCCGCGCCTGCGGGGTCATGGCCTGCAGGTGGTGATAGAAACTGACGCAGCAGTCGCGCGGGTCCCGCGAGCTGAGTACGATGCGCACGCGGTCGCTGTCCGGGGTCTGCGGGTAGGTGCAATGCGTCTTGAAGATGCGCGGCTCCGGCAAGGTCTCGTACTCTTCCAGCACCGCCCGCCAGTCCTTGTCCCGGCGCGGCCGCTCCAGCCAGGGCACCACTTCGTAGATGGAACGAAAATGGGGATCACCACCGCTGCGCAATTGATGGAGGATCTGTTGCATCCAGGTGGTGCCCGCCTTGGGCGCCGTGGTGATGAGCACGTCGCTGGGCCGGCCGCGGAAATGGGCCAGGATGCGCGGATCGTGCAAGGGGCTGGGCTGTCCCCAGCGCGGATCCAGCGCCCCCTCCGCATCCGGCGCCCCCTTCGGATCGGGCGCCCTTCCGCCCGCAACCGAATCGTTTGTATCGCTCATGGCATCCCGCTCACGAAGAGGCCGCTTTCACCTGCCATCGCGCGGGTGCCTCCGTCACCCGCACCAGCAAACCCATGCGCCAATCCTCTTCCGACCATGCGCCCGCCTGCCCAACCATCCTCCCAGCCATCTCTTCAGTCATTTCCAGGGGGATGCGCACTCGATGGCCACTGCCCGGCGCCTCCCGCTGCGCCCAGCCCCGCAGGTCCTCCATGGCCCGGAGCACGAAGCGGTGGTTGCCCCGGGGTGTCATCAATTCCAGCACATCGCCCACGGCAAACTTGTTCTTCACTTCCACTTCCACCATGCCGCGCGCGTCCACACCACTGCGCAGCTCGCCGACGAAGCGCTGGCTGCCGATCTCGGAGCAGCCGCTGCGATAGTTCTGGTGCGCCTGCGGAGGATGGCGCTGGAAGAATCCGCTGGTATAGCCTCGATGGGCCAGCGTTTCCAGCTGGGCCAGGAGTCCCGGGTCGAAGGGCCGGCCGGCCAGGGCGTCGTCGATGGCACGCCGGTACACTTGCACGGTGCGCGCCACGTAATAATGGGACTTGGTACGTCCCTCGATCTTCAGGCAGTCCACCCCCATGGCCACCAGCTGCTCCACGAACTCCACCGCGCGCAGGTCACGGGAATTGAGGATATAGGTGCCATGCTCGTCCTCTTCCACGGGCATGAACTCGCCGGGACGAGTGGCCTCCTCCAGCAGGAACGGCGCGGACACCGGCACCGGCTCGGGCACCACCTCACCGCTCTCGTCAGGGGTGGCGGGATACAGGTTGTAGTTCCAGCGGCAGGCATTGGTACACGTGCCCTGATTGGGATCGCGATGATTGAAATAGCCGGACAACAGGCAGCGGCCCGAATAGGCGATGCACAGGGCGCCGTGCACGAACACTTCCAACTCCACCTCCGGGCAGCGGCGGCGGATCTGAGCCACCTCCTCCAGGGACAGCTCCCGGGACAGGATCACGCGCCGGATGCCCTGCCTCTGCCAGAAGCGCACGCTGGCATGGTTCATGGTGTTGGCCTGCACCGACAGATGTACGGGCAGTTCAGGCCACTGCTCCCGTACCAGGAGGATAAGACCAGGGTCGGCCATGATGAGGGCATCCGGTCCCAGCGCCACCACCGGGGCGAGATCAGCGAGAAAGGTCTCGACCTTGCGGTCGTGCGGCAGGACATTGCAGGCCAGGTAGAAGCGGCGCCCCTGGAGGTGGGTCTCTTCAATGCCCTGGGCCAGGGTCTCCAGGCGGTGAAAATCGTTGTTGCGCACGCGCAGGCTGTAGCGGGGCATGCCGGCATAGACGGCATCAGCCCCGTAGGCCAGGGCGAAACGCAGGCTCTTGAGGGTACCCGCCGGCGCCAGCAGCTCGGGCCCCAACGGCCTTTCCTGCGGCGCGCAGGAATCCCGTTCACCGCTGTCCTGCAGGGTTTTGTTCGGGATTTCGTTCATGGCCTCGTTCAGGGTTTCGCTTTGGTTCCGTGCAGGCGGATTCGCCGCATAGATCATATGCAAATCATGAGGGGTATTCACGCTCCCGCTGCCCCGAGAATCGCCATTGCGGGGCCGTGCCGGTCTCCAGGAAGACGAGATAGTCCTCCAGGATGCGGCGGTGGTCGAAGGCCAATGCCCATCGTTCTTCGATTGACGCGGCTCCACCTGTTCTCGCCCCGCTCATGCCGGGCCCCGATCCCAGTCCCAGGGCAGAGAGTTCCACGATGCGCGCCTGGCGCGCATCGTCCCGGCCCTGCAGCCGCCCCCGGCCGTCGGCCACATAGACCACACTGGCGGTATGGCCGCGGGGGTCGCGCGACGGATCGGAATAACAGCCCAACAGGCACACCAGGCGCACTTGCAAGGCGGTCTCTTCCCGTGCCTCACGCACCGCCGCTTCCTGGGTGGTCTCTCCCAGATCCACGAAACCACCGGGCAGCGCCCAGCCCGGCGGGGGATTGCGGCGTTCGATGAGCACCACCCGATGCCCGCCTGCTTCGGGCAAGCGAATGACGAGATCGACGGCCAGTAAGGGCGTGCGCGGTCGGGACATCGAGACATCGCGTAAGTTACCCATGAGCCAGTGTAACACAGCCCGGACGGACAGGCTCAGCCCCCAATGGGCTTCAATTCCCTGCCACTTCTGTAAAGCATTCCAGGCACCTCGATCACCGAATCAGGCACTGCCCTGCGGGCACCTGTGGACGGGCGCTGAATGTGCGGTAACCCGGCACGCGACACGAACTCCCAACCCCTTCCCGCTCCTGCGGAGCTGGCCATCCGACTTGGCCACTCAGTCTTGCAAATCTGCTCCCGCTGGAGTATCAATGGCGGCAACGAAGCACTGTTCCTGCGGTCACCCGAGATCACTTGGAGACGTGCCATGCAACGGAACGTCATGCTGAAAGAAGGGAAGCCGTATGACGCAACGCTAATGTGGGCGTCCAGACCAGTACTGAAGCACGTGGGCATTCGTACAGATACCGGAGATGCCCACCCCTCACGCCGCGCTGGACACAGACGCGTAGGTCTTCCCAAACAGGTAGTGGCAGTGTCCTGTGGCTGGGTAGGGCCCGCGTCTGCTCCTCTCTCCCACAATGGGAATCAGAACGGAATCAGGAAAGGAAAGGACTGTTCTGCAATGAACTGTCCATCGGCCACGATACCAGCAGTAAAGCTCTGGGACCCAATCGCCGACATACTCATGGACCGCGCCACCGGGCGGCCGACAAGACCCGCATTTCGGGCCGCTGCATGCAGTCTGCCCATAATATCGAGTGGCGTGTCCGGGTTACCGCTAGGGGATACCCGCACGGAGAACCGAAGCACGGGCTGCGATCATGGCTGAAGATTCTGTCATTTTCGCCTATCTGGAGGCTGGCAAGAAAAGCACGGCGGTGGCGCTCGATCCGCGGCTCACCACCGGCAAGCCGGACACCGTCTGGTTGTTCAACCTGGCGCGTGGCGAATTCGTCGAATACCGGCGCGACATCGTGGAAACCAAGATGCGCGATTTCCGGCCTGAAGAACAAGCCCTCTACGAAGAACTCAAGGACGCCTTCACCAAGGCCCGGCGACATTTCCAGCCCAAGACCACGCCGCGCATCGACGTCCCCGAACGACCTGCTGCGCCCGCCGCGGCAGCGGCGGAAGAAGCAGAAACCGCCGAAGCCCTTCCCGCAGAAGACCCGGAAGCCGCCGTCACCGAGCTGGACGAGGAACTCCTGGACCTGGACCCCGACCTGCAGTCGGTGGAAGACCTGGACGAGGAACTGGACTGAATTCCACGAAACGGCAGGGTTTTTGCTAGAATAACCCCACTATTCGTCCAGGGACCTTCGGCCGGCCAGGGCAGGCGCAGCACATTCCTGCACCCCGTCCAGCGGACAGGCGCGGCGGTCCAATGGTGCGCACAGTGCAGGCGCAACTACAGTGCGGGCGCGACATGGGGGCAAAATCGAAAACCACCACCATCGATTGCTTCGAACTCCATCCGGGACGCATCCTCGCGGGTAAATACGAGGTCATCACCAAACTGGGCGCCGGCTGGGAGGGCGAGGTGTTCCTGGTGCGGGAGAATATCACCGGTATCGAACGGGCGGCCAAGTTCTTCTATCCGGAACGCAACATCGGCAACAAGGCGTGTATCTATTACGCCCGGAAACTGCACCGGCTCAGTCATTGCCCCATTCTCATCCAGTACATCACGCAGGAGACCATCACCTACCGCGGCTTCCCCATCACCTTTCTCGTCTCCGAATACGTGGAAGGAGAATTGCTCAGCGAGTTCCTCGCCCGGCAGCCGGGCGGGCGGCTCAGCCCCTTCCAGGGCCTGCACCTGCTTCATGCCCTGGCCAGCGGCATCGAGGCCATCCATCGCATGCGCGAATATCATGGCGACCTGCACACCGACAACATCATCATCAAGCGCTTCGGCCTGGGCTTCAACGTCAAGTTGCTGGACATGTTCCATTGGGGCACGCCCAAGAAAGACAACATCCATCAGGACGTATGCGATCTCATCCGCATCTTTTACGATGCCATCGGCGGCCGCAAGCATTACGCCAAACATCCGCCGGAGATCAAGGCCATCATCTGCGGCCTCAAACGCACTTCCATCCTGAAGAAATTCCGTTCCGCCGGACAATTGAAAGGCTATCTGGAAACCATGCAATGGGAATAACTGCCTTACCATCACTCTCCATCGATTGACATATCCGCCGGCAGATGCGGTATCATGGCAAGCCCCCGAAACGCCCCCGCCGTGGATCCCGGTAAAGGATGCGGCGACACTGAATTCATCGACAGTTTTTTCCATTTGCATGGTTCACAAGAGAATCCTGACCAATTGCCACATGGAGGGTTATGGGGAAACCTATAACTGCTGTTCCTATGAAGTGGCCGTCTACAGTTCCCGTTCTCCAGAGCACGAACAGGCCAATGGCGACTCCGCCGCCTTGTTCTGCCTGGACGGCAACGCCGGCATCTTCGCCATCGCCGACGGCATGGGCGGCCTGGCCAACGCCGATCAGGCCTCGGCCATCGTCGTTCACGCCCTGGAAAATGCCCTCATGACCCATCTGCCGGCGCGTAATTTCCGCGAGGCGGTGCTCGACGGCATCGACCATGCCAATCGCAAGATTCTGGAACTGGGGGCCGGTTCCACCCTGGCCGCCGTGGAGATCAACGACAACGTGCTGCGCAGCTATCACGTGGGCGACAGCGCCATCCTGGTCACCGGCCAGCGCGGCAAGATCAAGCTGCAGACCATTCCGCATTCACCGGTGGGTTACGCCGTGGAAGCCGGCCTGCTGGACGAAAATGAAGCCATGCATCACGAAGAACGCCATCTCCTGCTCAACATGCTGGGCAGTCGCGAGATGCGCATCGAGATCGGTCCTCCCCTGCATTTGGCCCGGCGCGATACCGTGCTGCTGGCAAGCGACGGCCTCTACGACAACTTGCACATGGAGGAGATCGTTGCCATCATTCGCAAGGGGCCGCTGGCCGACGCCATGGCGCGACTGGTACAGGACTGCCGCCGGCGCATGGCCGCCTCCGAAGGCCGGCGCCCGTCCAAGCCCGACGATCTCACGCTCATTCTGATCCGACGGGCAGCCTGAGAAACGTGAACATGGGCAGGAAGGCAGCAAATCACCACCGAAGCAAATCGGTACGCGCCTGGAATTCGAGACAGGGATCAAGAAGCGCCATTTTGTGTTAGGATGACAGCGTAGATTCAAGGTCGGACCCTTATATTCATGCCTCCCGCCTCGCCCCGCAAGCCCGCTGCCGAACTCCTGCGCTTGGCCCTGCCCCTGCTCATGCAGCATGGCATTCCACCCACCCCGCGCAATTACGCCATCTGGTACGAATACGTGGCGGGTGAACACAAGGCACTGCGCCGGTCCATCGACGACCATCTCGCCAGCGGTCGGCCCTTCGATGAAGAAACCAACGCACGCCTCTACGAAACCTATCTGGCGACGGACAAGGAACAGGAGATCGAGCGCCTGCGGGCCGAGCTGCAACGCCTGGTCAACGAATCCAGTCGGGAGATCTGCGGTGCCACCGATGCCGCTGGCCACTACCAGTCTTCGCTGCAGGGCCATGCCCAGCGCCTCTCACATGGCCTGGACGAAAACAAACTCATGCACATCATCGATGCCCTCAGCAACGAGACCGCCGCCATGGTGGCTACCAACAGCCAACTCCAGGAAAAACTCAAGACCATGTCCAAAGAATTGGCCTCCCTGCGCGACGAGCTGCAATGGATCCACGAAGAGCTGATGATCGACGCCCTCACCGGACTGCTCAACCGCAAGGGCTTCGACCAGATGCTGGAGCGCTGCATTCGCGCCGCCCGCGATCAGCAGGATCCTCTGTGCCTGATGATGATCGATGTGGATCACTTCAAACGCATCAACGACAAATTCGGCCACTTGGTGGGTGACGAGGTATTGCGTTACGTGGCCGAGAAGATGCGGGAGGCAGTCAAAGGTCAAGACGTCGTCGCCCGCTACGGGGGTGAGGAATTCAGCATCATCCTCCCGCATACGCCCATCAACGGTGCCTTGCACGTAGCTGAATCCCTGCGCAAGGGCATCGCCGCCTCGCGCCTGACCCGAAAGCAGGGCGACAAACAGGAAGTACTGGATCAGATCACCGTATCCATCGGCGTGGCTTGGCTCCGGGAACAGGATTCCTCGGTGGACTTCCTGCACCGTGCGGATCGCGCCCTCTACCACGCCAAACACACCGGGCGCAATCGCGTCATCAATGGAGAGTCTTTATAGCCATCTTGAAGTTCCCCGCAGCCGCGCTCGCGATCTTTTCGTGAACCCGTGGTCTCGCGATATATCACCGATTCTGCTGCTCATATTGCTCTGCTCCCTGCCTCTTCAGGCCGAAACCCTGACGGTGGGCGCCTTCTCCTCTCTGCCGCCCGCTGCCGCACCGCCGCCGGGCTGGGAGCTGCTCACCTTCCCCAAGATCCCCCGCCACACCCGTTACCGCCTGGTTCGCGAAGGCGGGGTCACCGTAGTGCGCGCACAGAGCCGGGCTGCCGCCGCCGCGCTCATCCGCAGAATCGAAATCGATCCCCGCCGCACCCCAATCGTCCGCTGGCGGTGGAAGATCGGCGGCCTCATCGAGCACAGCGACATCCGCCGCAAGGACGGCGACGACTATCCCGCCCGCCTGTATCTCACCTTCGCCTACGACCCAGAGGCCATGAGTTGGGGCCGGCGGCTGAAACACCAAGCGGCACGCCTGCTCTACGGCGACCTGCCGGCCGCGGCCCTCAACTACGTGTGGGCGCGCCGCGCCGCCCCCGGGACCATCATCGCCAATGCCTACACCGACTTCACTCGCATGATCGTCGTCGCCAGCGGTCCGGCCGGGGTGGGCCGCTGGCACACCGTGGAGCGCAACGTACGGGAAGACTTCCGCCACGTCTTCGGCCGCGAACCACCCCTCATCACCGGGGTCGCCATCATGACAGACACCGACGACACAGGAGCAAGCGCCGAGGCTTGGTACGGGGACATCACCTTCCATTCGGCACCCTGAACCGCTGCTGCGCGGGCGCTGTCATTGCCCGCGGCTTTCGGCTACAATCGGAACGTCAGCCAGGCGAACGCCCTGCGGCAGGGAGGACGATCTCATGCATTTCACCCTCGAACGCGATCCCACTTGCTACGGCATCCACGCCTACGACCGCGGTGAAATCACCATCACCATCCCTCGCGCCCTGGACGTTGAATCCCCGCAAATGCACGCGGACAAGGTTACGCCACTGCAGCCGCCCGTGCGTCGTGAGACCCGCCATCGCAGCCTGGTACTCATGCCCCAGCACCTCTTCGACTGGCCGCCGCAGCGCTTCGAGGATCTCTCCCGCGCCCATTTCGACATCCTCGCCGAACAGGACGTGGAACTGATCCTGTTCGGTAGTGGTGCCCGCCTGCGTTGGCCCGCTCACGACCTGTTGGTCTCCCTTATGGAACGCGGTATCGGCATTGAGGTGATGGACACGGGTGCGGCCTGCCGCACCTACAACATTCTCATGTCGGACCGACGCCATTTCGCCGCTGCCCTCCTGATGATCGAATCCTGAAGGAAAAGGCCCGGCCCGAATCCGGGCTCTTCGTCCATTGCACGAACAGGCGCGCAGATCAGATCTCCCACGCCAGGATGCTCTTGAGGACCACATCATCGGCAGCACCGGTAAGACCGAAGGCAGCACCCAGATTCCACTTCAAATGCTCGGCCACTTTCCAGGTGGCGGCAGGCACCAGGTAGTGTTTCTGCTGGTCCATGGGTTTCAGGTTCACGAATTCTCCAATCCCCCCGTAGACCTCCAGCCCCCACTTGAAAGCCCCGCGCCACTTGCTATAGAGGCTGACGCCGTACTCGAACTCCACTCCCTCTTCGATGCCGGGTCCGCTGGTTACCTTCTCGAACTTGGGATTCAAGGTCAGCTTGCTGCCGCCCAGATCCTTCTCCATGATCAGGCGCAGCTCCGCCTTCTCCTTAGCCTCGCCTTGCCAGCTTTCGCGCGGCAGATAATATTCCACGTATAGGGCCGTGTCGAAGGCATGCTCACCGGGCTCGCCGAAGCGGTAGCGAGCAGCGATGATGCGGGCCTGTACGAATTCGAAATCTTCTCCGTCCGGCTGTTCGTAATCCAGGTAGGTGGCCAACATGAAGCGGTCGGTCACCCCGTATTCCACCTCCAAAGTATGAGCCCACAAGGATTCACGATCCACGGTCTGGCCGAAATATTTCATCTTCTGATCGGACTGTAGAACGTAGTCCGTCCAGTACACCAGTTCAATCTCCCCTGGTCCCAGCGTCTTGTAACCATAGACCTTGAAATCCCGAGCCACCGCCGTGGCGGACAACAACAAACAACACACCGCGAGTACGATGAATGTTTTTCTCACTGCTTTTCCTCCTCCCTCTTGACCCTATGATTCATGTCGTTAGAAATGCCATTTTCCCGAAAGTACTGGCCAACCGCTTCCGCCCATGGTCGCGATGCCAGGAGCGGCATGATTCATTTCGGAACAGACGGTGATACCTCTTTTGGAGACGGTAGATAAGCAAGGGGATCGACGGGTTCGCCGTCCACCCGAATCTCGAAATGCAGCATCACCTGCGACACACCGGTGCCACTGCGCCCCATCTCGGCGATCAGCTGCCCCCGCTTCACCACGGCGCCTTCTTGCACCAACAAGCGCCGGTTGTGGGCATAGGCGCTGAGATATTTGTCGTTGTGCTTGATGATGAGCAGATTCCCGTAGCGGGGAATCCCGTTGCCGCTGTAGACCACGCGCCCGGCCGCGGCTGCGTAGATCGGTGTACCGGGGGTACCCGCGATGTCGATTCCCTTACGCCCCGGTTTACCGCGCACGAAGCGCCCGATCACGCGCCCATGCGCAGGCCACGTCCAGTCTGGCACTCGAGCATTTCCTACGATCTCGACGGCTGCGCCTCTTGCAGTCTTACTGGTAACAGCTCCCCCGGCGACTCTTTCAGTAGGGTTTTGTCCTCCTCCCGCCACAGCCGGTGGTGACGCCGTACTTGCGCCGCCACGGCCGGCTACTATGCTTGAGGTACGGCCTGTCTCAGCGGGAAAGGGGCGTCGGGTGGATCCCATACCGAACGCTGGGCGTCGTCCGATTGGCGGTGTGAGGCGCAGGTGCTGGCCCTCATGAATGACATAGGGGGGAGCCAGCCCGTTCCAGGCTGCCACTTCCCGGTAGTCGAGGCCATAACGCCAGCTGATAGAATAGAGAGTCTCTCCCTTACGCACGATATGTTGTCCAAACGTGCCGCAGGCAACCAGTGCCAATACGGTAGCGACTGCGATCAGGCACCGTCCGCTCCACATGCACAGCTTCACAGGCGCGGCTTTCTCTGGAAATCAACGCAGCAGATAATACACCAGAACGCCTGCGGCCAACAGCAGCCAACCCACCCGATCTAGGTACTGGCGCAACCAGCGGTCCATGTGCACGCCACCCCAGTAGATAAGGGCCGCCACTAAAAAGAAACGCCCTCCGCGCCCCACCATGGAAGCGAAGACGAAGGGTAAAAAAGCCATGCCGGCAGCTCCTGCGCTGACAGTGAACACCTTGTAGGGAATGGGAGAGAAGCCGGCGATGAACACCACGATCACCCCCCAGGTGGCGAACCAATCCCGGGCCTGCAGATAGGCTGGCCAATAGCCGACCTCGCGAATGAGAGGTGCCACCCACTCAAAGGCCCACATGCCCAGCAGATAGCCCGCCACGCCACCAGCGACTGAGGTCAAAGTGGTGAGTGTAGCATAGAACCAAGCCCGCTGCCGGCGAGCCAATACCATGGGTGCCAGCATGACATCGGGCGGCACGGGGAAAAAAGACGCTTCGGCAAAGCTCAGGACTCCCAAATACCAAGGCGCATGGCGGTGACCCGCCCACCGTACCACCCGCGCATAGAGTGCCGAGAACATGATTGCGATGGCGCGTCGTGGCCGCGCCTCTCAGCGCTCGCCCGTCATCAGTGGAACGAAACTCACCGGCTCCAGGACCTCTTCCACGAACCCTTGAGTGGTACGCGCGACCAGCACCAGACGCTGTCCACCACGGCGCCCCACCGGACATACCAGCCGACCGCCCGGCGCCAACTGCGCCAGCAACGCTGGTGGGATCTCGACCGGAGCGGCCGTGGCCAGGATGCCGTCGAAAGGAGCATAACCGGGCCAACCCAGCTTGCCGTCGCAATGTTTGAGACGTATATTACGCAGGCCCAGTTCGCGGAAACGGCGTCGAGCCTTGCGTTGTAGAGCGTCCACGCGCTCCACGGTATAGACCTCAGCCACCAAACGAGCCAACACCGCTGCTTGATAACCGGAACCGGTACCGATTTCCAGTACCCGCCGCAGAGGGCCGTCACGCAGCAGAATCTCTGTCATGCGCGCCACGATGTAGGGCTGGGAGATGGTCTGGCCATAGCCGATGGGCAGGGCGGTGTTCTCATAGGCCCGGCTGGCCAGGGCCTCGTCCACGAAAATATGCCGTGGGATTTCACGCATGGCCTCGAGCACCGCTTCACTGGTGATACCTTCCCGCGACAGCCGCTCCACCAGGCGATCGCGCGTGCGCTGGGAGGTCATGCCGATACCCTGCAAGTGATGGCGCATCAGGTATCTCCCGGTACTGGCGCGGGCCCTACCTCCAGGTGCGCCAACCAGTCCTCGAGCAAGGGCAGAGCCTGATGGCGCGTGAGATCCACCTGCAGGGGCGTGACTGAGACATAACCATGGCGGACAGCATGGAAATCAGTTCCTGGGCCGGCATCCTGCTCCGGACCGGAAGGGCCCACCCAGTAGATGGGCTGACCGCGTGGATCCTTGGTTTGAATCACCGGTTCTGCCTTGTGGCGATGTCCCAGGCGCGTCACCCGCGTACCCGCCAAGCGTTCCCAAGGCAGATCCGGTACATTGACATTGAGAATGATATCGGACGGCAGAGGTTCGGCCTGCAGCCCCACCACCATGCGCTCGGCGACACGGGCTGCGGTGGCAAAGTGTTGAAGCTGGGCATTGGGCCGGATGCCGGCCAGCGATACCGCCATCGCCGGCAAGCCCAGGAAGCGCCCTTCCATGGCGGCCGCCACGGTACCGGAATACAGCACGTCGTCTCCCAGATTGGCACCCGCGTTGATGCCGGACACCACCATATCGGGTTCCTCTTCCAGTAAGCCGGTGATAGCCAGGTGCACACAATCCGTGGGGGTACCGTTGACGCGAATGAAGCCGTTTTCCAGCATCGTAGCACGGATGGGATTGTCCAGGGTGAGTGAATTGCTGGCTCCGCTACGATCACGGTCGGGCACCACCACCGTCACACGGGCCAGTCCGCCGAGACTCTTCACCAGACTCGCCAGGCCCGGGGCACGATAACCGTCGTCGTTGCTGATAAGGATGTGCATATGGCCAAGACTGTAGCGGATTCGAACCAGGCGGTAAACGCACCCTCTCCGCGTGGAAGGGAACGGGTGCCGCATGGCGGCCTGGAAAACGAGCCCGGAACGAGAACGGGACGGCCCGCGGTGCGATCAGCGCAACACGGTCACGCACAAGGCCATCAGAGCGCTGGGATAGATCCCCAAACCGAGGATCAGGAGCCCGTTAGCGCTCATCACGGCGCGCATGTCGAAGGCGGCGCTGATGGGAGCGCTCTCCTCGGGTTTGTCGAAGTACATGAACTTGACGATGCGCAGGTAATAGAAGGCCCCCACTACGGAGAAGAGCACGGCCAGTACCGCGAGCCACACCAAACCGACATCCACCACCGCCCGCAATACTGCCAGCTTGGCATAGAAGCCCACCAACGGAGGCACTCCAGCCATGGAGAACATCAGGATCAGCATGACGAAGGCAAACCAGGGGCTGCGCTCGTTGAGTCCTTTGAAGTCCTCGATGGCATCGGCCTCGAACCCGGCGCGGCTCAGCAGCAGCACCATACCGAAGGCGCCCAGGGTCATGAGGGCATAGACCAGTACGTAAAACATGGCCCCCGAGTTGCCCGCCACGCTGCCAGATAGGATGCCGAGCAGGAGAAAACCGACGTGGGCGATGGTGGAATAGGCCAGCATGCGCTTGATGTTGCGCTGGGCGATGGCCACTACGTTGCCCAAGACGATGGACAGAGCAGCGAGAATCACCAGCATGTCCTGCCACTGCATGTGTAACTCGCCCAATCCTTCCACCAGCAGCCGCATAAGCATGGCAAAAGCGGCGATCTTGGGGGCGGCGCTGATGAATAGAGTCACTGGGGTAGGTGCTCCATGATAGACGTCGGGAATCCACATGTGGAACGGTACCGCACCCAGTTTGAAGGCGAGGCCGACAACGATGAAGGTTACTGCCAGCAACAGCACCAAGTCGTCGAGAGCGCTCTGTCCGACGATCTCGGCAATAGCGGCAATCTCCAACTTACCTGTGGCGCCATAGAGAAGCGACATGCCGTAGAGCAATATGCCGGAAGCAATGGCACCGAGAATGAAATACTTCATAGCCGCCTCCGAGGCAGACATGGAATCACGGTGCAAGGCGACCATGGCATACAGGGACAGTGACAGCAACTCCAACCCCAAATAGAGGGTCAGGAGACTATGCGCAGAGACCATGATCATCATGCCCAGCACAGCGAACAAGCCGAGGACGAAGAACTCACCTTTGAACAGCTTGCGCGCCAGCAGATACTCGCGGGAATAGAGAAATACCACGGCGGTGATCAAATAAATGAAGACCTTGAGCACGTCACCCATGGCGTCGCGAATGAAACTGCCACTGAAAGTGAGTTCCGTGCTGTTGTCGTGAATGCTCACCGTGAGCACCGCGGCCCCTAGCAAGGTGGCTTGAGCCAGCAAATAGGTGAACACCCGATTACGCTCGCTGAGGAACAGGTCCACCAACAGCACCAGACAGGCCATGGTGACCACGAAAATCTCTGCCAGAGCAGGGACGAAATTGGGAAATTCGAAAATCATTGATCCGTCTGTCGCTCTTTCCGCTAGTCGTTGAAATCGCCGCTACAGTTTCGAAGTGGTGGCCTGCACCAGCAGATTCTCCACCGTGGCATGCATCACTTCCAGCAGCGGATCGGGCCAGATACCCACCAGCATCACCAGAACCGCCAGCGAACCCAGCACCAGGAATTCGCGCGGATTGAGATCCTCGAGTTTGGCCACCTGTTCGTTGGCCACCTTGCCGAAGATCACGCGCTTGATCATCCACAAAGTATAGGCCGCTCCCAGGACCAAGGTCAGGGCGGCGAAGAAGGCATACCAGAAATTGGCCTTGAAGGCACTCATGATCACCAGGAACTCTCCAACGAAGCCCGAGGTCCCGGGCAGGCCGGTATTGGCCAGCGCGAACAAGACCATGAAAGAGGCAAAGACGGGCATGGTATTGACCACCCCGCCGTAGTCGCTGATGCGACGACTATGCATGCGGTCGTACATAACACCCACGCAAAAGAATAGGGCCCCCGAAATGAATCCGTGGGAAATCATTTGCACCAGGGCACCTTCCACACCCATGGCCGCACCATGCAGCTCACCAGTGGAGGCGACAATGGCGAACACGGTGAAGAAGCCCAGTGTCACGAAGCCCATGTGCGAAATGGAAGAGTAGGCAATGAGCTTCTTCATGTCTTCCTGAACCAGGGCCACCAGTGCGATGTAGACAATAGCGATGAGAGACAGCGATATGATGAGCCCCGTGAGCTGGGCGCTGGCATCGGGTACGATGGGTAACATGAAGCGCACGAAACCATAAGCTCCCATTTTCAGCATGATGGCAGCGAGGATCACCGAACCGCCGGTGGGAGCTTCCACATGGGCATCCGGCAACCAGGTGTGTACCGGCCACATGGGAATCTTGACGGCAAAGGCCACCAGGAAGGCGATGAAGATGAGCAACTGTGCCGTGAGCCCGATCTTGACCTCGTGGAAATCCAGGATGGCGAAGCTGTCTGTCTGGTAGAACAGGTAGATGAGCGCCACCAGCAACAGTACCGAACCGAGAAAAGTGTAGAGAAAAAATTTGAAGGCCGCATACACCCGCCGCGGACCTCCCCAGATGCCGATGATGAGGAACATGGGGATGAGCATGGCCTCCCAAAAGACGTAGAAGAGAATCCCATCGAGAGCAGCGAAAACCCCATTCATGAGCCCTTCCATGATGAGAAAGGCGGCCAGATACTGAGCTTGGCGGTACTGGATGACCTCCCAGGCGGCGATCACCACCAACAGCGTGGTGAAAGTGGTGAGCAGGATCAGGGGCATGGAGATGCCATCCACGCCCAGGTGATAGTGGATATTGAAGGAAGGAATCCAGGCCACTTTCTCCACGAACTGCATCTGATGGGTGGTGGTGTCGAAACCGATGAATAACGGCAAGGAGAACAAAAAGGTCAGCGCCGCGAATACCAGGGCCACCCAGCGCATCACGTTCCTGCCACCGCGACTGGCCACCAGGGTGGCGATGCCGCCGGTGATGGGCAACCAGATCATCAAGCTCAACAAGGGAAGTCCGGAGAACATGTGTGCTGCCTTATGCTATTTCCGTCGTGGTGGGTTCCGATTCAGGGTCGTAGGATCGTCGCGATTCACAGTTGCACCATGCAGAAGGCCCATCATATGAGCACGTAGAAGGTGACCAGTACCAGCACGCCGATGATCATGGCGAAGGCATAGTGGTAAAGCAGCCCGGTCTGCAGGTGACGGACCTTGGCCGCGATCCAGCCGATACCGCGAGCGGTACCGTTGACCATGACCCCATCGATCACGGTCACGTCACCGGTGCGCCAAAACAGGCGCCCCAAACGGCGCGCGCCAGCGGCGAAGAAGATCTCGTTGAAATCGTCGAAACCATACTTGCGCACCAGAATGCAATACAGCGTGCGAAAGCGTTTCTTGATCTCGTCTGCCAATCCCGGACGGTGCAGATAGACATACCAGGCAGTGACCACACCGGCCAGACTCAACCACACCGGCAGACTCAACAAGCCATGAAAAAAGAAGCCGAGGGCCCCGCCGCTCTCGGCGCCGATCCGACTCAGAGTATCGTGTTCCGGCGCCACGTGAATGGAATCACCGAAATAATCGCCGAACAACAAAGGAGTAATGGCGAACCAGCCGATCAGCAATGATGGTACCGCCAGCAACACCAAGGGCACGGTCACCACCAGCGGCGACTCTCGTAGATGCTCGCGGGCGTGGGCGTCCATACGTTCAGGACCGTGGAACACCAGAAAGAAAGCGCGAAAGGTGTACAAAGCCGTGACGAACACGCCCAGCACGACTGCCAGGTAGGCAAAACCGGCCCCTGGCAATTGCGATGCACCCACCGCGACGATGATGGCGTCCTTGGAGAAAAAACCGGCGGTACCGGGCACGGCGATGAGGGCCAACGCCCCGATGAGGAAGGTCCAATAAGTGACGGGCATGTATTTCTTGAGCCCACCCATGTTGCGGATGTCCTGGTCGTGGTGCAGGGCAATGATGACGGAGCCTGCGGCCAGGAACAACAAGGCCTTGAAGAAGGCATGGGTCATGAGATGGAAGATGGCCGCACCGTAGGCCGAGACCCCCAGAGCCACAGTCATGTAACCGAGCTGGGAGAGCGTGGAATAGGCCACCACACGTTTGATGTCGTTCTGGACGATGCCCAGCACGCCCATGAAGAAGGCGGTCAGGGCACCGATCACCAGCACCACGCTCAGCGCTGTCTCCGAAAGTTCATAGAGAGGAGACATACGGGCCACCATGAAGATACCGGCGGTCACCATGGTGGCGGCATGAATCAAAGCGGAGATGGGCGTAGGGCCTTCCATGGAATCGGGCAACCACACGTGCAAGGGCACCTGCGCCGACTTGCCCATGGCGCCGATGAACAGTAACAGACAGATCACCGTAATCAGGGACCATTCCACGCCCGGAATCACCTGTATGGTGACATCCTGCATCAGCGGTGCGGCAGCGAAGACATCCCTGTAGTCGAGACTATTGAAATACATGAGCACAGCGGCGATCCCGAGAAGAAAACCGAAATCACCCACGCGATTGACCAAAAAGGCCTTGAGGCCAGCGAAAATCGCCGTCTCGCGCCGATACCAGAAACCGATCAGGAGATAGGACACCAAGCCCACGGCCTCCCAGCCGAAAAACAACTGCAGGAAATTGTTGGCCATCACCAGCATCAGCATGGAGAAGGTGAACAGTGCAATGTAACAGAAAAAGCGCTGATAGCCGGGATCGTCCTTCATGTAACCGATGGTGTAGATGTGCACCATCAACGAGACGAAAGTCACTACCACCATCATGAGGGCGGTGAGACGGTCGATCAGGAAACCGATCTCCAGGCGGATGCCGTCGCTGACCAGCCAGGTATAGATGCCTTCGTTAAACGCAGGATTGCCGTCCAGCACGATGTGCTTGAAGGTCACCAGAGAACAGAGAAAAGAGATGGCCACGCCGGCGATGGTGACGCTGTGGGCCCCGCGCCTGCCGATCCACTTGCCGAAGAAACCAGCGATGATGGCACCCAACAGAGGGGCCAAGACGACGGTGAGATAGACGGCTTTCATGTCGCTGCGTACCTCATCCTTTCAGGGAGTCGATGTGACCCACGTTGATGGTCCTACGGTTGCGGAACAGGACGATGAGAATGGCCAGGCCGATGGCCGCCTCGGCCGCCGCCACGGTGAGAATGAAGAAGACGAACACCTGTCCAGCACTATCACTGAGGTAGTGAGAGAATGCAATAAAGTTGATATTCACCGCCAGTAGCATCAGCTCAATGGCCATAAGCAGAATAAGCAGGTTCTTCCGATTGAGAAAAATGCCAGCCAGGCTGATGCAGAACAGCACCGCCCCCAAGATGAGATAATCCGACAATGCGATCATGATCCTTGCTCCGGGCACAGGCCAGGAAGCGGCAGTGACGGCTGGACGCCAGCCGCTGCCCGCCGCATTATCTCCGGCGCTGGATTTCCCCTCCCCTTGAATGGCATAACAGTTTGTTATTTGTTCTCCCGCAAGCCCGCCAGAGACGGCGGGCATAGCGATTCTCAATCGTTCTTCTCCGCCTCCATCTTCACCAACCGCACCCGCTCCTCGCGGCGCACGGCGATCTGGGCCGCCGGATTCTGATACTTGCTGTCTGGGCGCCGCCGCAGACTCAGGGAGATGGCCGCAACAATAGCTACCAGCAGAATCACGGCGGCGATCTCGAACGGATAGGCGTAGACGGTGTAGAGCACCTTACCCAATTCGGCGGTATTGCTGTATTCGGGTCCTTGGCGCGGCGGTGGCTCGATCTGCTGCAGACCGAAATTCTCCGGCCCCACAACCAGCGCGATCTCCAACAGCATAATCACCGCCACCAGTAAACCCACGGGCATGTAGCGGATGAAACCCTCGCGTAGCGGTGTCAGATTGATATCCAGCATCATGACCACGAACAGGAACAACACCATCACCGCGCCGACATAGACCAGTACTAGTACCAGGGCCAGGAATTCTGCCTCCAGCAACAACCAGAGTGCAGCACTGTTGAAGAAGGCGAGCACCAGGAACAGCGCAGCGTATACGGGGTTGCGCACTGTCACCACCGCCACTGCAGCACCAACTAACACCGCGGAAAAGATATAGAAAATGGTTGGCTCGATGCTCATGCGATGATCCTGGGCTGGGTAATAATCCTGGTTAGTTACTCCTGTGTCCGACCAGCGTTCCAGGCTTCAACGATAGGGTGCGTCGGCAGCCCGATCGGCGGCAATTTGTTGTTCGTACCGGTCCCCCATGGCCAGCAACATTTCCTTGGTCATGATGCTCTCGCCGCGCTTTTCGAAATGATATTCGTATACCCGAGTCTCAACAATAGCATCCACCGGACAGGCCTCCTCGCAGAAACCGCAGTAGATGCATTTGAACAGATCGATGTCGTAACGGGTGGTACGCCGCGATCCATCCGCGCGCGGCTCGGCCTCGATGGTGATGGCCAGCGCAGGACAGACCGCCTCGCACAGCTTGCAGGCAATACAGCGTTCCTCGCCATTGGGATAGCGGCGCAAGGCATGGCGACCGCGAAAACGCGGCGACTGAGGCGTCTTTTCTTCTGGATACTGCACGGTGATCTTCTTGGCAAAGAAATACTTGCCCGTCAGGCGCAGCCCTTTGAACAGTTCCACGAGGGTCAGGCTCTTAATGATCTGTTGCAGGCTCTTCATGGCTGCCTCCTCTCAATCGAACCAGGGCCCGAGCTGGGCCATGATGGCCACACCGACCACCAGCAACCAGACGATGGTCAAAGGAATGAACACCTTCCAGCCAAGGCGCATGATCTGGTCGTAACGGTAACGGGGAAAAGTGGCCCGGAACCAGAGAAACAGGAACAGGAACATCGAGATCTTGATAAGCAGCCACACCAGACCCGGCACCCAGGAGAACCATTCCTCCAGCACTGGAATACCCTGGAAGGGTGACAACCAGCCGCCCAGAAACATGATGGCGGTAAGCGCCGAGATCAGGATCATGTTGGCATATTCCGCGAGAAAGAACAGGGCGAAGCTCATGCCCGAATATTCCACGTGGAAACCAGCCACGATCTCGGATTCTCCCTCGGCCACGTCGAAGGGCGCACGGTTGGTCTCCGCCACCCCAGCGATGAAATAGACGAAGAACAAGGGCAGCAGCGGTAACCAGAACCAGTGCAACAAGCTGCCTTCCTGAGCGCGCACGATCTCACCGAGATTGAGGCTACCCGCCGCCATCAATACTCCCACCAAGGCAAAGCCCATGGCGATCTCGTAGGCGACCATCTGCGCCGCGGAACGCATGGCACCGAGGAAGGCGTACTTGGAGTTGGAGGCCCAACCGGCGATGATGATGCCATAGACGCTGAGCGAGGTGAGCGCCAGGATGTAGAGCAGGCCGGCGTTGATGTCCGCCAGCACCATGCCGTCGTCGAAAGGCACCACCGCCCAGGCCGCCAGGGCAGGCGCCAGAGCCAGCAGGGGCGCCATCAGGAACAGGAAGCGGTTGGAGCGCTGGGGAATGATGATCTCTTTGAGCGCCAACTTGAGGCCGTCGGCGATGGGTTGCAACAGTCCCCGCGGTCCAACCCGATTGGGTCCGATACGCACCTGGATATAGCCGATGACCTTGCGTTCCGCCAGGGTGAGATAGGCCACCGCCAGCATGATGGGCACGGCGATGAGCAGGATCTTGCCGATGATCAACAATAGAGTCTGCCATCCCGCAGGCAGGGTCTCCCAGACGGCTTGCAGCGTTTCCATAATCAGACTCCGCCCTCCGGCAGACCCCGCACCACGACCATTCCTGTCGCTCCTGTTCTCTCGTCCATCAGCTGCAGCATCGTCTCCTTCACCATGCGCATCTCACGTCCTCAAATCTTGAGCAATTCCACGGCGGCACCAGGCAATCCCAGGCTGCGGGTGGCTGCCAGGCCCGCCGGCACCAGCACACAATGGTCGGGCACCCGTTCGTCCACGGCCAGCGGCAGAGTCACCTGCCGGTCCTCCTGGCGCACCACCACCCGGTCACCGGCGTTCAATTCCAGGCGCCGGGCGGTGTCGGCATTGACCGCCGCCACGGCAGCGCCCGCATCCGGCATCTGTTGCAAGGCCGCTGCCCGGCGCACGATGCCGTCCACGGCATAGGCCGGCACCTCGGCGATGCGCACCAGTGTATCCGCTTCGCGTAGAGCGGGCGGTGCCGGCCAATCGACATGGGCCTCTGGCCGTGCCTCCCCCACCGTCTGGCGGAGTTCATCGCGTACCTCTTCCACCAACAGGTAGTCGAAACCCGGCACATCGCACAGATTGCCCAGCACGCGCAGCACCTTCCAGGCCGGGCGCGCCTCACCGCGCGGCGCCACCACACCCTGGAAACTCTGCCAGCGCCCCTCGGCGTTGACGAAGGTGCCCGCGGTCTCCGTCCACGGCCCCACCGGCAGCAGGACTTCGGCATAGTGTTCCATCACCGGCGAGCGGAAGGGGGTGATCGCGACCACCAGTTCCGCCGCCTCCAGGGCCTCCACGGCGGCGGCCGGCGCTGCACAATCCAGTTCCGGTTCCACCCCCAGCAGGAGATAGGCACGGCGGCCCTGCAACACCATGTCCAAGGCGTGCAGCCCGTGTTCCCCGGCCGCGGTCCCAGATGGTCCCCGGTGGGGCACCGCTCCCGCCAGCCAGGCACCCGCGCTGTTGGCCCCTTCGCTCAGAAATCCGAAGCGCGAGCGGGTGGCCCGGGCGATGAGATCCGCCAGGACGCAGAGCGACGAGAAGGCCGGATGCATGAAGGCCTGGGTCCCCAGCAACACGGTGCTGTGCTCCTCCTCAGCCAGACGCTTGGCGATGTCTTGGTGGGCGGACTCCACAGTCACCTGTTTCAACAGGCCTTGGATGTCGGCAGGGATTTGCAGGCGGGTACGGCCGAGGGCCGCCTTGGCCACCGCGGCCAGATGGCGTTCCATGATGGTGGGTGAACCGCTGAGATTGTGGCTGACAGGGAAATTGAATTCATGGGCCAGGGCATTGATGAAGGCCACCGAAGCGCCCTTGAGCGCGGCCTTGCGCAAGCGTACGGCCGCCAGCGGCTGTTCCTTGCGCACGTTGGAACCCACCAGCAGGGCGGCGTTCAGATCTTCCAGCTCGGCGATGGACTGTCCCAGCCAGGGATAGAGCGGCATCTGCGCCTGGGCGGCGAAGTCCTGCTGGCGCAGGCGGTGATCGATGTGCGGGCTGCCCAGGCCGCGCACCAGCTTCTGCAGCAGATACAACTCCTCCAGGGTGGCGCTGGGTGAGGCCAGCGCTCCCAGGGCATCGGCGCCGTGCTCCCGGATCACGACCCGCAGGCGCGCCGCCGTGAATTCCAGGGCGGTGCTCCAGTCCACCGCCTGCCACAGGCCGTCGCGCTTGATCATGGGCCGTTCCAGGCGCTGGTCGCTGTTCACGCCCTGGTAGCTGAAGCGGTCCCGGTCGGAGAGCCAGCACTCGTTGATGCTCTCTTCCTCGCGAGGATCCACGCGCATCACCTCGTTGCGCCGCACCTTGACCAGCAGGTGTGACCCGAGACAGTCGTGGGGCGCGATGCTCTCTCGGTCCTCCAGCTCCCAGGCGCGGGCAGTGAAGCGGAAGGGCTTGGAGGTGAGCGCCCCCACCGGACACAGGTCGATCACGTTGCCGGACAACTCCGAGGTGACGGCCCTTTCGATATAGGTACCGATGCGGGTGTGCTCCCCACGCCCGGTGGCACCCAGCTCCCGCACCCCGGCGATCTCCTCGCCGAAACGCACGCAGCGGGTACAGTGGATGCAGCGGGTCATTTCGGTGGCGATCAGGGGGCCAATGTCCTGGTCGGGCACCACCCGTTTGGGTTCCCGGTATTCGGAACGGTCGCTGCCGTAACCGATGGAGATCTCCTGCAGGTCGCACTCCCCGCCCTGATCACAGATGGGGCAGTCCAGGGGGTGATTGATGAGCAGGAACTCCATGGTCCCGCGCTGGGCCTCGATGGCACGCGGCGAACGGGTGAAGACCTTCATGCCCTCCGTCACCGGCGTGGCACAGGCCGGCAAGGGCTTGGGCACCTTGGCCACCTCCACCAGACACATGCGGCAATTGGCGGCGATGGAGAGCTTCTTGTGATAGCAGAAGCGCGGAATGTGGATGCCGGCGGCATCGGCCACCTCGATCACCATCTGGCCGCGCCGCGCCTGCAAAGTGCGGCCGTCGATCTCCAGTTCGACGAGATCCTGCCGTACGTCGTCCGCCGTCGCACTCATGCCGCTTGCTCCGCTGCCGCGCCCCCGGGGCCGGGACCATCCACCAGGCAGCGCTTGTGTTCGATGTGATAGACGAATTCGTCCCGGAAGTGTTTGAGGAAACTCTGCACCGGCCAGGCGGCGGCGTCACCGAAGGCGCAGATGGTGCGCCCCTCGATGCGCCCCGCGGTGTGCACCAGCAGGTCCAGGTCCTCCGGGCGCCCGCGCCCGTTCTCGATCCGTTCCAGGACCCGCCACATCCAGCCCGTGCCTTCCCGGCAAGGAGTGCACTGGCCGCAGGACTCCTTGTAGTAGAAACGCGCAATGCGCAACAGGGCACGCACCATGCACGTGGTCTCGTCCATGACGATGACCCCGCCGGAACCCAGGGCCGAACCTGCCTTGGCCAGGGAATCGTAGTCCATGTCGCATTCCATGATGATGTGGGCGGGCAGCACCGGCATGGAGGAACCGCCGGGGATCACCGCCTTGAGCCGGCGCCCACCGCGCACCCCGCCCGCCAGCTCCAGGAGTTCGCGGAAGGGGATGCCCAGGGGCACTTCATAGTTGCCGGGCTCGTTCACGTGACCGGAGACGGAGAAGATCTTCTCGCCGCCGTTGTTGGGGCGCCCCAAACCGAGGAACCACTCGCTGCCATTACGCAGGATGGCGGGGACCGAGGCCAGGGTCTCCGTGTTGTTGATGGTGGTGGGCCGGCCGTAGAGCCCGAAATTGGCGGGGAACGGCGGTTTGAAGCGCGGCTGTCCCTTCTTGCCTTCCAGGGACTCCAGGAGAGCGGTCTCCTCGCCGCAGATGTAGGCGCCAGCGCCGAGATGGGTGTAGATCTCGAAATCCACCCCGGAGCGCAGGATGTTGCGGCCGAGATAACCGGAGGCGCGCGCCTCTGCCAGGGCCGCCTCGAAGCGCTCGTAGGGCTCGTGATGGAACTCGCCGCGCAGGTAGTTGTACCCCACCGTGGCGCCGATGGCATAACCGGCAATGGCCATGCCCTCGATCACGGCGTGGGGATTGAAGCGCAGGATGTCGCGGTCCTTGCAGGTACCGGGTTCGCTCTCGTCGGAATTGCAGACGATGTATTTCTGCCCCGGGGACTGGCGCGGCATGAAGGACCATTTCAGGCCGGTGGGAAAACCGGCGCCGCCGCGCCCGCGCAGGGCGGATTTCTTCACCGTCTCGATGACCTCCTCGGGCGGGATCTTCTTCTTGAGGATCCTCTCCCAAGCCTGGTAGCCGCCCTCCTTGCGGTAGTTCTCCAGCGTATAGGGCTGGTCGTACTTCAGCGTGGTGAAACAGACTCGGTTCATGTCGTCACTCCAGGCCGTCGAGGATGGCATCCACCTTGTCAGGCGTCAGATGCTCGTAGTAGTGGCCGTCCACCGCCATCATGGGCGCGCCGGCACAGGCCGCCAGGCACTCTTCCTCGCGCTTCAGGGTGAACTTGCCGTCCGGGGTGGTCTCGCCCACCCTGATCCCCAGTTTCTCTTCGATATGGCGAATGATCTCGTCGCCCCCGCACAGCATGCAGGAGATGTTGTTGCACACCGTGATCTTGTGCCGGCCCACCGGCTCCAGGTCGAACATGCTGTAGAACGTGGCCACCTCGTACACGGCGATGGGCGGCATGCCCAGGTAGTCCGCCACCGCGTCCATGAGTTCGGTGGTGAGCCAACCGCCGTTCTCCTCCTGGACGATGGTCAGGGCCGGCAGCACCGCCGACTGGCGCCGGTCCTCCGGATACTTGGCCAGCCACTGATCGATCTTGCGGCGCGCCTCCTCGGAAATGAGAGGCGCCTGGGTCTGGGTCTCGCTCGTCAACGGTCTATCTCTCCAAAGACGATGTCCTGTGTGCCGATGATCGCCACCACATCCGCCAGCATGTGCCCGCGGCACATCTCGTCCAGCGAGGCCAGGTGGGCGAAACCGGGGGCCCGGATCTTGAGACGATAGGGTTTGTTGGCACCGTCGGAAACGATATAGACGCCGAACTCGCCCTTTGGATGCTCCACCGCCGCATAGGCTTCTCCCTCCGGCATGCAGAAGCCCTCAGTATAGAGCTTGAAGTGGTGGATGAGGGATTCCATGTCGCCCTTCATCTCCGTGCGCTTGGGCGGCGTGATCTTGTGATTCTCCAGCATCACCGGCCCGGGATTGGCCCGCAACCAGCCGATACACTGGCGTACGATGCGATTGGACTGGCGCATCTCCTCCATGCGCACCAGGTAGCGGTCATAGCAATCTCCATTGACTCCCACCGGGATATCGAAGTCCAGGCGGTCGTAGACCTCATAGGGCTGCTTCTTGCGCAAGTCCCATTCGATGCCGGAACCGCGCAACATAGGGCCGGTAAAACCCAGTTGCAGAGCCCGCTCCGGCGGCACCACGCCGATGTCCACGGTGCGCTGTTTCCAGATGCGGTTGTCGGTGAGCAGGGTCTCATACTCGTCCAAATAACCGGGAAAGCGCTCGGTGAAGTCTTCCAAGAAGTCCAGCAGGGAACCCTGGCGATTGCGATTGCGCTGGGCCGTCTCCTTGGCATTGTGCCATTTGGAAGGCTGGTACTGGGGCATGCTGTCCGGCAGGTCGCGATAGACCCCCCCGGGCCGGAAATAGGTGGCGTGCATGCGTGCCCCGGACACCGCCTCGTAGGCGTCCAGTAGATCCTCGCGCTCGCGAAAGGCATACAGGAACACGGTCATGGCACCGATGTCCAGGGCATGCGCCCCCACCCACAACAGGTGATTGAGGATGCGGGTGATCTCGGCGAACATGACCCGGATGTACTGTGCCCGCAGCGGCGGCTGGATACCCAGCAGCTTCTCCATGGCCAGCACGTAACCGTGCTCGTTGCACATCATGGACACGTAGTCGAGGCGGTCCATGTAGCCGATGCTCTGGATGTACGGCTTGGTCTCGGCCAGTTTCTCGGTGCCGCGGTGCAACAGGCCGATGTGGGGGTCGGCCCGGACCACCACCTCACCGTCCATCTCCAGCACCAAGCGCAGGACCCCGTGGGCGGAAGGATGCTGGGGCCCGAAATTCATGGTGTAGTTGCGGATCTCAGCCACCTTGCACCTCGTCGCCTCCGCTGAGATCCACATAGCGGTGATCGCGGCGAATCACACGCGGTACATTGATGCGCGGTTCGATGCTCACCGGCTCATAGACCACGCGCTGTTTCTCGATGTCGTAGCGCATTTCCACGAATCCCTCGAGAGGGAAATCCTTGCGGAAGGGATGCCCCACGAAACCGTAGTCCGTGAGCAGGCGGCGCAGATCCGGATGGCCCTCGAAGAGGATGCCGAACAGGTCGAAACACTCCCGCTCGTACCAATTGGCAGAGTTCCAGATCTCCACCACGGATTCCACCCGGGGATCGTCCTCTGCCACGAAGGTGCGCAGGCGAATGCGCTGATTGCGGGCGATAGACAACAAATGATAGACCACCGCGAAACGAGGCCCTTCCCAGGGACTTTCGCCGTAGCGGAGATAATCCACCCCGCACAGGTCGATGAGCATCTCGAACCGGAAAGGCTCTTCGTCACGCAGCGCCAGGCAGACCTCGCGCAGGCTAGTCTTGGGAATGCAGATCGTGAGTTCGCCATGGGCCACGATGCAGGCCTCCACCAGATCGCCGAAGCGTTCCCGGACCTGTGCGGCCAGTGTCTCGACACGTGCGGACATGATGGGGCTCAGCGGGCTATGGTGTTGGTGCGTTTGATCTTGTTCTGGAGCTGGATGACGCCGTAGAGCAAGGCCTCGGCGGTGGGCGGACAGCCGGGCACGTAAATGTCCACCGGCACAATACGGTCGCAACCGCGCACCACCGAATAGGAATAGTGGTAGTATCCGCCGCCGTTGGCGCACGAACCCATGGAAATCACCCAGCGCGGTTCGCTCATCTGGTCATACACCTTGCGCAGCGCGGGCGCCATCTTATTCACCAGGGTGCCTGCCACGATCATCACGTCCGACTGCCGGGGACTGGGACGGAACACCACGCCGAAACGGTCCAAGTCGTAGCGCGAGGCACCGGCATGCATCATTTCCACGGCACAACAGGCCAGGCCGAAGGTCATGGGCCACAAGGATCCAGTGCGCGCCCAGTTGATGAGCTTGTCCGCGGTGGTGGTCACCACGCCCTCCTTGAGGATGCCTTCAATCGCCATCGTCAAGCTCTCCAGCCGCTGCTGCGGCCCTTTTTCGGACCGAAATCGAGGAAATACCAACTGGAAACCCAGCGGCCGCCCTCCGCACGCGGCACATGGCGCACCGCCTCGCCGCCCGCGCCCATCATTCCCATTCGAGAGCGCCTTTCTTCCATTCGTAGACGAAACCGATGACCAGGATGCCCAAGAAGATCACCATGGCCATAAACCCGAACATACCGATCTCTTCCAGCACTACCGCCCAGGGAAAGAGGAAAGCGATCTCCAGGTCGAAGATAATGAACAGAATGGCCACTAGGTAATAACGCACGTCGAACTTCATGCGCGAGTCTTCGAAGGCCTCGAAGCCGCACTCATAGGGAGAGAGCTTCTCGCTGTCAGGACGGCGTGGCCCCAACGCGAAACCGACCATCAACGGCATGAGGCCGAAGAAGATACCCAATACGAGAAAAACCAAAATCGGGAGATAGTTCTCTAGCATGGAACAGGTATCACCGCCCTGAGCGTTTCGATCTTATATTTTTGTTGCGGGAACTCGCATCTTTCCGGCCATCTCCCTCCCCCAGAAGACCGCCTTGCAGAATGGATGAGTCTAGGCCAGCGCATTGCACCCTGTCAAGCACAGTCCAGGCAATAATGGAAGCATAATCAACCTGTTATTTATTGGGGATATAGGGAATCAAAGGGGTCAGAGCAAATGATCACATATGTAAGGAAGTTAGGAGTAGATACTCTCCCAGTTGATCATTTACTCTGACCCCTTTGATTTTTTGGTGCCGATGGCCGGAGTCGAACCGGCACGGCTTTCGCCACCGCCCCCTCAAGACGGCGTGTCTACCAATTCCACCACATCGGCGATGAGAAAGATCGTGGAGAGAAACCGGCCTATGGAGACGGTGCATCCCCGCCTGACGCTTTCCCTGACGGCTCCACTGTATCGGCATGATCCGGTAATACCGGTACGTCAGTGGGCATACCGTCTCCCTCATCCAACATCTCAGCAGGCACGGGCGGCAAATCCGGTGGCATATCCGGTACCGTGGATTGCGGAACTGAGGGCCGGCCGTCCGGCTCGGCAGCGGTCTCCAGCACCTCGGTAACGCTGCGGCGTTCGGTCTTCTGCGCATACAGATAGGCCAGGCTCAGGCTAGTCACGAAGAATATCGTGGCCAATACCGCAGTGGTCCGGGTTAGGAAGGAGGCAGATCCCCGACTCCCAAACACAGTCTGGGACGCCCCGCTGCCGAAGGCTGCACCGATGTCCGCCCCCTTGCCCCGCTGGATGAGCACCAGGCCGATCAAGGCGATCGCCACCAGGATATGAACCACCAGGATGATCGTCAACATACCGCCGTCGCTCCGCTCATGGTCGAGCCGCGCGGCAGATGGCCAAAAAATCGCCGGCATCCAGCGAAGCGCCCCCAATGAGCCCGCCGTCGATGTCCGCCATACCAAAGAGGTCGGCGGCATTGCCGGGTTTCACGCTGCCCCCGTAGAGAATGCGGATGTCCCGGGCCAGCTGCTCGTCGTGTTCGCCCAAGCGGGTGCGTATGAAGGCGTGCACTTCCTGGGCCTGCTGTGGCGTGGCGGTCCTGCCGGTGCCGATGGCCCACACCGGCTCGTAGGCGATCACCGCGCGGCGCAGGGCCTCCAGACCGCCCTCGGCCTCCAACAAGGCCGCCAGCTGCCGCCCCACCACCTGTTCGGTGTGGCCCGCCTCACGCTCCTCCAGCAACTCACCCACGCAGACGATGGGGGTGAGACCGGCGCGGGCGGCCACCACGCATTTCTGCGCCACCAGGGCGTCGTCCTCCCCATACACATTGCGGCGTTCGGAATGCCCGATGATCACGTAGCGACAGCCGAACTCCAGCAACATGGCATCGGAGATCTCTCCCGTGTAGGCACCGGCCTGCGGCACCTGGCACAGGTTCTGGGCCCCCAGGGCGATGTCCGAGTCCGCCAGCAAGGTGGAGACCCGCTCCAGATAGACGAAGGGCGGGCAGACGGCCACCTCCACGCCTGCCACTTCCCCCATACCCTGCCGGATTCCTTCCACCAAGGCGCGGACACTCGCCTTGGTGCCGTGCATCTTCCAGTTACCGGCGACCAATGGCCGACGCATCTCGAATCCTCTCGCTGAAAAAATGAACGCTGAAGCTTACCGGGAGGGGGGCGAGAAATCAATATGGCATGGCTTGTGTGGGAAAAGCCCGCGCCTGCCTGTTCGGCCCGCCACAAGACGACAAGGCCTCAGCAATGGGGCTCTGGAGGGTTTGCCCGCTAGCTCAGCCGCAGGCCTGGCTACCAGCCCCGCCTTCCCCCGGGTCGCGGAAACCGGACTGGGCCTCGGCCACTGCATCGGCCAGTTGCTGGGCTAGGCGGCGCACCTGGCTCTCGTCCTCCCCTTCCACCATGACCCGGATGACGGGTTCCGTGCCCGAGGGGCGCAACAGCACCCGCCCCCGCCGGGCCAGTTCGGCCTCCACGGCCTGCACGGCCTGTTGCACGGCCGCCGACGCCCGGCAATCGAAACCGGGTACGAGCGGTACGTTGACCATGTGCTGGGGATACTTCTGCATGCCGGCCTTGAAGGCATGCAAGGGCTCGCCCGCCTGCACCATGGCCGCCAGCACCTGCAAGGCGGAAACGATGCCGTCCCCGGTGGTGGTACGATCCAAGCAGATGATGTGCCCCGAGGACTCGCCGCCCAGCACCCAACCGTTGCGGGTCAGCATCTCCAATACGTAGCGATCGCCCACCGCGGCCCGGGCCAGCTCCACACCCAGTTCCGCCAGGGCGTGCTCCAGGCCGAGATTGCTCATCACCGTCCCCACCACCGAACCCGGCAGGCGGCCCGCCTCGTGGCGGGAGCGGGCAATGATGAACAGCAATTCGTCACCGTCCACCACTTCCCCGCGGTGGTCCACCATCATGACCCGGTCACCGTCCCCGTCCAGGGCGATCCCCAGGTCCGCCCCTGCCGCCAGTACCTGCGCCTGCAGGGTCTCCAGGTGAGTGGCCCCGCAGGCCCGGTTGATATTGAGGCCGTCGGGTTCGGTGCCCACCGGAATCACTTCCGCGCCCAGTTCCTCGAAGACGTGGGGGGCGACGTGATACGTGGCGCCATGTGCGCAGTCCACCACCATCTTAAGTCCTTTCAGGGACAAGGTGGAGGGGATGGTGCTCTTGCAGAATTCGATGTAGCGCCCGGCAGCGTCGTTCACCCGTTCCGCCTTGCCCAGCGCGGCGGAATCGCGGGTCTCCATGGGCTGCTCCAACATGTCCTCGATGGCCAGTTCCACTGCGTCGGGCAGTTTGGCTCCTTCGGCGGAGAAGAACTTGATGCCATTGTCGTAATACGGATTGTGCGAGGCGCTGATGACGATGCCGGCCTGGGCGCCCCGCAGGGTACGGGTCAGATAGGCGATGGCGGGTGTGGGCATGGGCCCCAGCAGCAGGATGTCGATCCCCGCAGCCGAGAGCCCAGCCTGCAAGGCGGACTCGAACATGTAGCCGGAGATGCGCGTGTCCTTGCCGATGAGCACGCTGCCATGACCGCCGTCCGCCAGCACGCGCCCGGCGGCCCAACCCAGCTTGAGCACGAAGTCAGGCGTGATGGGCGGCTGGCCCACCCGCCCTCGAATGCCGTCGGTCCCGAAATAACGCTTGTCTCTTCCTCCCATTCCCTTCCCTCTTTCGTGATTCGGTTTCCAAATCCCTGTTCTCGGCCGTGTCGGCCTTCGATGCCAAGCGGTGGCCCGCGGTCCCGGAGAGAAACCGGTAGTACGTCGTTGCGCGGATCGATCAGGACACGTGCCGCGGCGGGGATTGCTCCGAACCTTCCAGCACTGCCTGACAGATGCGCACTGCATCCACGGTGGGCCGCACGTCGTGACAGCGGATCAGGCGGGCCCCTTGCCACACCGCCAGCACCGCCAGGGCGATACTCCCGTAGAGCCGGTCCTCCACCGGCACGTCCAGCACACCGCCGATCATGGACTTGCGCGAGACCCCCACCAGCAGTGGCAGCCCCAGTTCCTGGAAACGATCCAGGCGGCGCATGAGTTCCAAATTATGGGCAAGTTCCTTGCCAAAACCGAACCCTGGATCCACCAGCAGGCGCTCCGCGGGAATGCCCGCCGCCTCACAGGCCGCGACCCGCGCCTCCAGAAATCGCATCACCTCGGCCACCACGTCCTGGTACCGGGGAGCTGCCTGCATGGTGCGGGGTTCGCCCTGCATGTGCATGAGACATACCGGCACCCCCAGTTCGGCAGCGGCCTCCAGTGCCCCTTCCGCGCGCAAGGCCCGCACGTCGTTGATCATACCCGCCCCAGCGGCCACGGCCTCGCGCATCACCCGGGGTTTGGAGGTATCCACGGAAATCGGCACGGAGAGTTCGGCGCTCAAGGCCTCGACCACGGGGATCACTCGTCGCAACTCCTCGGTCTCGGCCACCGGCACCGCACCGGGGCGGGTGGATTCGCCGCCCACATCGATGATAGCCGCCCCTTGCTCAACCATCAGTCGGGCATGGGCGAGAGCAGCCTCCAGCGAAAAAAATTCACCCCCGTCCGAGAAGGAATCGGGGGTGACGTTAAGTATTCCCATCACCTGCGGCCGGCGCAAGTCCAGGACATGTCTGCCACAACGCAACAGACCGGACGGTGGATTCATGGGGTGCGCTCCCACGGATCAGATATCGGCGAACACGCTTCCCACCCTGCTCGATGCCAGTTCGAGAATAGAGCCGGCCGATACCGTTTGGGGTTACCGCTGTGGGCCGCTGGCTTCAGTGCTGGCTGGCAGGCCCTCCGATCTGACCCTCGGCACCACCTTCCGCGTCTTCTTGCGCCTTCTTGGTGGAGTCGGTTTCGTCCGTTGCAGCATCGCCGCCAGAGCCCGGCCCCTCGTACTGGCCCCAACCCCGCGGCGGGCGCGGCTCCTTGCCGGCCATGATGTCGTCGATCTGTTCGCTGTCGATGGTCTCATATTTCATCAAGGCCTCTGCCATCATGTGGAGCTTGTCCATGTTCTCCATGAGAATTTTGCGCGCCCGTTCGTAGTTGCGGTCCACGATGGCACGGACTTCCTTGTCGATGGCGTGGGCCGTCTCGTCGGAGACGTTCTTGTGCTGGGTCACCGCATGACCCAGGAAGACCTCACCCTCTTCCTCGCTGTAGGTGAGCGGCCCCATCTTCTCCGACAGGCCCCACTTGGTAACCATGTTGCGGGCGATCTCGGTGGCCCGCTGGATGTCGTTGGAGGCCCCCGTCGTCACGGCGTCGGGACCGAAGACCAGTTCTTCGGCGATGCGCCCGCCGAACATGCTGGAGATCTGGCTCTCCAGGCGCTGTTTGCTGTAGCTGTGGCGATCCTCCTCCGGTAGGAACATGGTAACCCCCAAGGCCCGGCCGCGGGGAATGATGCTCACCTTGTGCACCGGGTCGTGGGACGGCACCAGACGGCCGACAATGGCATGCCCGGACTCGTGATAGGCGGTGAGGCGTTTTTCCTCCTCGCTCATCACCATGGACTTGCGTTCGGCGCCCATCATGATCTTGTCCTTGGCCTTCTCGAAATCCTCCATGTCTACCGTACGCTTGTTGGCACGGGCGGCGAACAGGGCGGCCTCGTTCACCAGATTGGCCAGGTCGGCGCCGGAAAAACCAGGCGTGCCGCGGGCGATGACCGCGGGATCCACGTCGTCGGCCAGCGGCACCTTGCGCATGTGCACCTTGAGGATCTGCTCGCGGCCGCGGATGTCCGGCAAAGGCACCACCACCTGGCGGTCGAAGCGGCCAGGACGCAGCAAGGCGGGATCCAGCACGTCGGGACGGTTGGTGGCGGCGATGACGATCACGCCCTCGTTGCCCTCGAAACCGTCCATCTCCACCAGCAATTGGTTGAGGGTCTGCTCGCGCTCGTCGTGGCCGCCGCCCAGACCCGCGCCGCGATGCCGACCCACAGCGTCGATCTCGTCGATGAAGATGATACAAGGGGCGTGCTTCTTGGCCTGATCGAACATGTCACGTACGCGGGCCGCACCCACGCCCACAAACATCTCCACGAAATCGGAACCGGAAATGGTGAAGAATGGCACCTTGGCCTCACCAGCGATGGCCTTGGCCAGGAGGGTCTTCCCAGTGCCGGGCGAGCCCACCATGAGAACACCGCGGGGAATCTTGCCGCCCAGCTTCTGAAACTTGCTGGGATCGCGCAGGAACTCCACCAGCTCGGCCACCTCTTCCTTTGCCTCTTCCACGCCGGCCACGTCGTTGAATGTGACCTTCACCTGGTCGTCACTGAGCATGCGTGCCCGGCTGCGGCCGAAGGACATGGCGCCACGCCCTCCGCCACCGCCCTGCATCTGGCGCATGAAGAAGATCCACACCGCGATCAGTAGCAGCATGGGGAACCAGGAGATGAAGACCTGCATGAGGAAGCTCTGCTGCTCCTGCGGCCGGGCCCGGATCACCACATTGTTGTCCAGCAAATCCCCCACCAGACCAGGATCGCCGGGGCTATACGTGGCGAACTTCTCGCCGCTCTGGGTAGTCCCGTGGATGGCGCGGCCGTCGATGATCACTTCCTTGACCTCACCGCTCTTGACGCTTTCGAGGAACTCGGAATAAGAGAGCTGACGCGAAACCACCTGGGGTGGGCTAAAGTTGTTGAACACTGAAATCAACACCACGGCGATAACCACCCACAGGATGATGTTTTTGACCATGTCGTTCAAGTTACTGTCCTCTCTTCTGATTCAAGAGACACCTCTGAAATAAAAAATTTCGGATGCGAGGTCACGAACGTTCAACCGTTTTCGCTCCCGGACCCACACCCTTTCCGCGGGAAGTGACATTACGCGAATCCTGCTTCCCTCCTTAATCGATATGTGTCTTGTTATTTGACCATTCAAGTCTGGAATCGTTTTGCCTCCTTTCCCGTTCATGATGCTGCGCCTTCCTTTCCCTGGCTATCGTTCTAGGATTATATCGTACCTGCGCCTCCAGGTTCATTTCCCGCGCAGCCCTCGAGCCAATAGATAGACTTCGCGGGAACGAGGGCGGGAAGACTTGGGCTTGCGCACCACCACCTGTACATAGTCGGAGTGCAATTCCCTTACCAGTTCCTGAAAACCGCTGCCCTGGAAGGCCTTGGCCAACAAGACACCGCCGGACCGCAATACGCGAGATGCAAATTCTGCTGCCGATTCAACTAGATATATGGAGCGAGGCTGATCCACCGCCGCCACGCCGCTGATATTGGGGGCCATATCCGACAGGACGAGATCTACCCTGCCGTCAGGTAACCGTGCCAGCAGTGCTTCATACACCGCCTGCTCGTGAAAATCCCCCTGGATGAATTCCACACCGGGCAGCGGCGCCATGGGCAGGAGATCCAGGGCCAACACCCGTCCCTGTGGGCCCACGGCCCGGGCTGCCACCTGGGACCAGCCGCCTGGCGCCGCCCCCAGATCCACCACTGTCATGCCCGGTTGTAGCAGGCCATCCCGTGCGTCTATCTCCAGCAGCTTGTAAGCCGCGCGCGAACGGTAACCCGCCTCGCGGGCCCGTCGCACGTAGTCGTCGTTGTGGTGCTCGGTGAGCCAGCGCCGGCTGCTGGGGCGTTTGGACATGAATTCAGGGAACGCGTATCTCGACTTCGATGATGTGGAATCCAGGCGAGCCACGCCCTCCTACTCCACGGAACTGAGTTTCTACTATACTATCATAGCCTCATGACGAAATCCGCCCTACATACGCTCCAGGACGCGCCGCAGCTCACGTCGAAACAGCGCAGGGCGCTGCGCGCCCGGGCGCACGCGCTCAAACCGGTAGTGACCGTGGGACAGGCCGGACTCACACCCGCGGTGCTCCGGGAAATCGACCTGAGCCTGGCCCATCACGAGCTGATCAAAATCAAGCTGGTCGGTCTTGACCGCACGACACGCCAGCGGGTAACCGAAGAGATTTGCCGCCGGACCTGCAGCGCCTGGGTCCAGCACATTGGCCGCATCGCCGTTCTCTATCGTCCCGGGCGACCAGCGCATACCGGAGAATACACGGGAGATTCGTGAGCAAATCTCTTATTCTACAGAGTACCCAAACCCCAATCTCCGCCTGACGCATAGCGAGCGGAAACAGAGAGCGCGAAGCCGCCCCCGATTCCCGTTTCGGTTCCTGTTTCGACTCCCGACTCGATGCCAGGAGCCTATCCAGGTAATTGGGCGCCGTCGCGAGAAAGCGGCACAACGAGGTACTATTCGACCTGGCTCCTATTGATACTTGCATAAATGATGAACATTTCACAAAGGCAACTCGGCCTGTTTCCAGAACGCGGTCACCAGTGTTGGCCGGCGCTGCATGGACCTGAGCCTGCGCCGTGCATAGTTACTCAATTCACCAATGTTCCTGGGACAGAAATTGCCCAGCTCA